>DAITQE010000007.1:0-19095 GCA_036833235.1 Opitutus sp. | reverse complement strand
CCGTAAAGCTGCTCCACCTCGTCGGCGGCGATTTCCATCGCCACGGGCATATCGGAAAAACGGACACGCACGAGCGTGAATCCCGCCTCCTGCGTGTGGATCGCGGCGGCGCGTTGGCCGTCGAAGCTGGAATCCATCAGCAGAAACTGCCACACGGGCGCGGTTCGCTTCGTGACGATCCCGTATTCGCCGCCGTGGACGTGGATATCGCTCGCTTGATTTCCGATATCTTCGACCGCCGCGCGCGCTGATCCGATCCGAAAATCCATGTGCGTCAGTGCGCTGTGCTGCGCGACATGGAAGCGCACTGCGATGGCCGCCGGATTTCCCTCCTGCAGCTCGAAATCAATGTTGCTCATCCCGCTGTAAAACGTGAATTCGCTCGCGTCAACGAACGGGCCACCGGGCGCCGGACGGTTGTCGGCGAAATGAATCATGTAGTGTCCGAAACCTTCCTGGAAACCCGGCGTGTCCCGCCCCAACACGAACACCGGACGCTTTGGTCCGTAGCCGATCAGGCGGATGCCCTGCCAGACATACACGGTCCGGCCGAGCCGATAGCGTCCCGAGGGAATGAGCACGACGCCGGCGTGCGTGGTCTCCGCCACGCGATCGATCGCCTGTTGCAATGCCCCGGCGTCGTCGCCTGCGCCGTCGGCATGCGCCCCGAATGCCTCATGAGTGAAGTCCACCGCGAGCGGATCGTCGGGACGCGTCTCGTAGACGGAATTCGCGCACAGCGGCGAGACACAAACCGCCGCGGCTAGCGCAATGGCGCCGGGCCAGCCTCGCCGGCCTGACCCATTCGGCCGCGGTGACGTAGTGCCCGCATCATCACACCGTTCAGCGCAGGTCCGCCCAGACTTCATACCCAAACTAGTTGTTCCCTCTGCACCGCGGCACAACCGAATACTTGTCCGCCGCAGCGGAGCCGCAACCTGAGACAAGTTCGTCAATGGAGGGTCCACCTCCGTGTGGACCGGATCGATAACGGACGACACGGAAGTCGTCCCTCCGCTCAAAATTGCCGCGAACACCCGAACCGATATTAGTCCCCGCTTCTCGTCGCCGTCATGCTCGATGGGATGATTTCGAGGGATGAGCAACTCCCCGCGAGCCGCGGGCCTCGGACTCCTGTGCCGTTGACGGCTACTTGTTCGGCCCGGTGCCTTTGTTTGTTGGACCCGATTTTTCCTCGTAGCCAATGACCTTCAGCTCGCCGAGTTCGACGTGGCCGTCGATCACGTTATCGGCGTCCATCAGCCGCGGCGACTTCGACTCGCGTCCGATCGCAGGTCCGGCGGCCGCGACCATCGTCGGCAGTGCTTGGTCCATTGATTTTCCGTTCGCCGGGAGCGCGATCCGCGTCTGCCAGTACACGATCGGTTTGGCTGTGCTCGCCGACTTGAATTCAAAGGCGGTGATAATGATCCCGTAGTTGGGCTCAGCGGCGTTCGTCAGGATGGTTTCGATTTCGCGGGATCGAAAATCCCGGCGGAAGACCTCCGGACCTAACACTCCGGGGAATGAAGGCGCCGCAATGTCATTTCTTGCGTCGTAGCCGAGAAACCAAATGAGGTCGTCGCGTCCCGGCTCGAGATATCCCCATTGCAGGACGAGAAACAAGGTCGGCTCGTGCACTCCGCGCTTCGCACCACGATACCCCTGCTTCGCAAGAATCTCCGCAACAAACTGGTTCATCTTCTTCACGTCCGGCAGCCGGTCGCCTGAGAGCGAACCGAATTTACACCCAAGCGACTGGCCCAGGTAATAGACAGGATTCGCGATTGTCGGCTGAGTCAGCGTCTTGCCTTCCTCAGTCATATCGGTGGCTACGATCACATCACCCCAGATATGCGAAAACAGGACGAACTTCGCACGGCACACGCCGGGAAAGCAGAGGCCGAGTGCCGTCACCGAGAATGCCAGGAAGGGTCGAAGTGATTTCATGCCCGCAGACATGTGCGGGACGATGCGCTTATTCACGCGTGCTCGCAAGAGAGTGTTTGCGGACTCCCCCGTTTGGGGTGCATCTCACTTTTCTGACGGCGCGCAGGTTTGTGGTGGCACGGGCATCTTGCCCGGGTTGTGGCATGGGCGTCTCGCCCATGTTTGCGGCGCGGAGCGCCGTCCACGGGCGGGACGCCCGTGCCACGTGGCGCGCTCTCAGAAAAGTGAGATGCGCCCCCCGTTAGCGGACTTCCCGATGTGCCGACTCGACCAAATCAACGGAATCGATACGCCGTGACGCGATCGAACCACGCCGATCGACGGGCCCGTGCTCCGTGTCAGTCCAGCGTGATGTCCACCTTCCAGTGCGCGGCGACCGCCCGCAGTTCGTCCAGGGTCAGGTGCGTCACGGCACCGTGCTTCGGCCATTCGAAGTTGGTCCCCTTCATCACACCCTCGTTGAAGTGTCCGAGATCCCGATACGTGACGAAGTCCTTCGTTTCGCTGAAACCCATCTTGTTGGGCCGCCGTTGACGTCCGTGAAGGTATAACCGTCCCGGCTGATGGCGAAATAGGCGCAATGCGTCTGGTCCTTGAAATACACCAAGAGAAGTGAATCGCGTCGGGCGGAATTCGCTCAGCAGGTGAGGCGACACTCAACCGTCGTCGACAAGTTCCGCAACCTTTCAACCGCTCTGCCGTCCTGCAGCATGCTGCCTGCCCTGCGAATCGAACGAGATTCAAGTTCATCTCGTCGCACGACAAACCCAATCCCCTCGCCTGCGTTTCACCCTTAGGAAAAACGGACTTCCCATGCGCTTCTCTCCACTCGTTCGCCTGCTCCCGATCTTTGTGGTTCTCGTCGTTTCAGCCGCTTCAGCACGGACGCTTTCGATTGTCGAAGCTCCCGGTCTGGGCGCGCCGGCGCGCCACGGTATCGACAAATTCGCAGCCTCCGCTCGTGTGCGTGGCTGGGAAATTCAGAAAGCCACCTCGGTCGCGGACGCGGCCGGCGACGGGATCGCCTTCGTGGGACTGGCCACCGCAATCCCAGCCTGGCCATTTGCACCCAAGCTTGCGCATCCGCTCGACGCTCCGGAAGCCCTCGCCACAAAAAAATTCACTTTCGAAGGCAAGCCGGCGGTGCTGTTCGCCGGTGCCGACGATCGCGGCGTGATGTACGCCTTGCTCGACGCCGCCGAGAGCGTCACCGCGGCGGCGAATTCGCCCGACCTGTTCGCGGCGATTCGCGACGTTGAGGAGAAACCCACCATTCGGGACCGGTCACTGTCGACTTATACGATGAACCGCGCCTATTGGGAAAGCCGACTCTACGACGAGGGCTACTGGAAGCGCTACTTCGATCTGCTGGCCGTCGACCGCTTCAACCGGTTCCTGATCGTCTTCGGCTACGAGAATGGCGGATTCCTCGCGCCGCCGTATCCGTATTTCTTCGACACGCCGGGGTTCCCTGGCGTTCACATGGTGGGCCTCACCCCCGCGCAACAACACCGCAATCTAGCCGCCCTCAACCGCCTGATCGAGCTTGCGCATGAGCGCGGCGTTACCGTGATGCTCGGCATCTGGGACCACATCTATCGCGGCGGCGTGCAGGCTGGCGGCGCCGACTGGGTGGACGAGTTCAAGGGGCGCCCGATCCCTAATTCGGTGGAAGGCGTCACCACCGAAAATCTCAGCCGCTATACGCTCGCCTCCCTGCGCGAACTGCTCTCGCGTGTGCCGGCGGTCGATTCCCTGCAGTTCCGCGTGCACGAGGAATCGGGCCTCAAGCGCTCGGAGATGGAGGGATTCTGGCGGGCGGTTTTCAAGGACCTGCGAGAGGCCAAACCAGGGATCATGGTGGAGCTTCGCGGCAAGGGCACGCCCGACGCGGTGATCGACAGTGCGCTCGAACTCGGCGTGAACTTCCGCGTCGAGACGAAATACTGGATGGAGCAGATGGGGCTTCCGTTTCATCCGGTTCATGTCACCCCGCCGGACCAGCACAACCGCCGTCACGGCTACGCGGATTTCCTCCGCTATCCGCAGCATTACCAGATGACCTGGCGCCTGTGGAACGGCGGCACCACGCGCATCCTCCTGTGGGGCGATCCCGAATACGTTCGCCGTTACGATGCCACCACTGCGCTCTATGATAGCCCGAACTTCGACGTGCAGGAGCCGCTGGCCACGAAGATGGAAGCCCAGCGACCCGACATGCCGACGTTCGATCTCATGCCGGCGAAATACCGCTATTACCGCTATGAGTTCGAGCGCTACTGGCACTTCTACAAACTTTGGGGTCGCCTCGGCTACAATCCCGAGACGCCCGCCGAAGTTTGGCAGCGCGACTTTCGTCAACACTTCGGCGACGCCGCCGCGCCGCACGTCGAGGCCGGGCTCCAAAGCGCGTCGCAGGTGCTCCCGATGATCGTCGCCGCGGTGGATCCCTACACAGGATTTCCCACCACGCGTGGTTGGGTCGAGCGCCAGACACTCGGTGACTCGCTCGCGGACTATGCGAAGAATGAGGGCACCGATGTCGAGTTATTCGAGAACTTCGCCTCTGCGGCGAAGCGGATCCTCGCCAGCGGCGCCACGGCCAAGGTCACGCCCGACGCCACCAGCCGCTGGTTCGCCGCCACAGCCAACGCCGTGCTTGCGAGCGTGCGCTCAGCCGAGGCGGCGATCGGCGATAAGCGCGGCAACGAATTCGATTCGACAATCACCGATTTAAAAATTCTCGCCCAGCTCGCTCGCTTTCATGCCCGGCGCAGCCTCGCAGCGGTGCACTATAATCTCTTCCTGCTCGTCCACAAAAAGGCCGAGTTGCTCGCCGCGACCCAAGGCGAGACGGAGGCGATTGCGGCATGGCGCGAACTCATCGCTGCCGCCGGCGATCGCTACGCATTCGATCTCGCGATGGGCGCGCGCGGCCATCACCTCTGCGGCCACTGGCGCGACGAACTGCCGGTTCTGGAAGAGAACCTGCACAAACTCGAGGAACAATGCCATTCCACGACGGATGATGCGACCGACCAACCGGTCTGGACGCCCGCGACCACCGGGGACCTCACGCCGCCCAAGGTGGAACACCAACGGATCACGACCGCGCCGATTGGACGTCCGATTCGGATCGTGGTCCGCGCAACTGATCCGTCAGCCGTGCGTTCGCTGCGACTGCGCTACCGCCACGTCACGCAATACGAAGACTACGCCACCGTTGAGATGCAGCCGACGGGCAACCCCGACGAGTTCGCCGCAACGATTCCCGGCGACTTCGTCGGACCGACGTGGGATGTGATGTATTTCATCGAGGCGGTGGACGGCGCCGGCAACGGCACGATGTGGCCGGACTTCCGCCACGAAGCACCCTACGTCTTCGTGCATCTGCAGCGATGAACGGCATGAAAGCTTTTCGAACAATGAACTCGCCACGCCAGAACCCGCCTTCTCGATTCGCGCAACCGCTTCTCCGTGCGCTCACAACACTCGCGTTGCTCATTTTCTTTGCCGCGGCGTTGGTCGCAGGGGGCCCGTCCCGACAGACGGTTCTCGAGATCAAAGACGGCAAGTTCTTTCTGAACGGCCGGCCGACCTTTGCTGGCCGGTCCTGGCGTGGGCACAATGTTGAAGGCTTGCTGCCCAATGCGCGGCTGGTGCAAGGCGTTTTTGACGACCTCAACCCGGACACCCGCGCCCGCTGGGCGTATCCCGATAGCGGTCGCTGGGATCCCGACCGCAACACCGCAGAGTTCGTCGCCGCCATGCCTTCGTGGCGCCGGCACGGATTGCTCGCGTTCACGCTGAACTTGCAAGGCGGAAGCCCTCTCGGGTACGGCAACGAGAACTGGATTAACACCGCATTTCAGGAAGACGGTGGTCTGCGCCCCGCCTATTTTTCCCGCCTGGAGCGAATTCTCAACCAGGCAGATGACCTTGGCATGGTCGTCATCCTCGGCCTGTTCTACTTCGGGCAGGACCAGAGCCTGCGCGACGATGCCGCCGTGCTACGCGCGACCGACAACACCCTCGCGTGGCTTTTCGACCGTGGCTACCGCAACATCATCATCGAGGCTTGCAACGAGACCTCCGAGCGCGGCTACGATCATCGCATTCTGGAAATGGATGGAATCACGCGCTTGCTGGCGCACATCCGCACTACGATGCGCGACGGAGTCCGCTTCCCAGTCGGCGTAAGCCTGTCCGGATGTGTGCTGCCGACCGATGCGATTGTCGCCACGTCGGATGTCATCCTGCTCCATGGCAACAATCCCGCTGGCGAGGTCACCACACCCGACCGCATTCGAAAGCTCATCGCTCAAACGCGCGCGTTGCCCAGCTATCGCGGTGCCCCGATCGTTTTCAACGAGGACGATCACTACGCCTTCGACCAGCCTGATAACAACTTCTTTGGGGCCATCGAAAGCGGCGCCTCCTGGGGCTATTTTGATTATCGCCGCAAGGGCGAGCCCTTCACCGATGGCTTTCAAAGCGTGCCCGTTGACTGGACGATTTCCTCCCCGCGCAAGCGCGCCTTCTTCGCTGCGCTCACGGAAATTTTCGTCGCGCCCGAAACCGCCTCGCGGACTTCTTCGACTGCATATCCCAAGTAAAAATCCCCGGAGCAAGCTCCGCGGCATTGCAGAAACTGATGTCTGGGGTCCGGGGCGAGCACACGCGTCTCGCGTGCTGCTCTCGGCGTCCCCCCGGGAGCGGTTCGGATGGCTTGGGCGGGACGCCCAAGCCGGCACGCCAGACGCGTGCGCTCCCCAGACCAACGCAACCAAGCCGAAGCAAGCTTCGGGCTATCAACCCACCGCAAATGAAGCCGACACGACTGCCGGTACGGTCGATGCGATCGCCTCCAGCACCGAGGATGATCAGCGAATCGTGATCAATGCCGTAGAGTCCCGAGTTGAGACTTGAGAGATCGATCGTCAGTCGGATCAGTTCGCGGCTCGGCCTATGCCAAATGACATCGGTCGAGTCGTCAGTTCCTGATCCGGTGCAACGCGAAATTTAACAGCATCGAATTTCGATGCATCTTTCGGCGCCTGGCGAACGACTAGCCAAGGCAGCGGAAAGCCCCCCCTTCGTTCACCCAAACCAGATTGAGCATGCCGATACCCCAAACTCGCAGCCGCCGGCAAAGCATTTCCCTCTCATCCTTAGTTGGACCGGTCGTCGGGTTGGCGCTGCTCGGCCTAGCCGGATCGGTCGCATTCGCTCAATCCAGCGATCACGTAGAATTGGGGAGGTTGCCGACCGGTGCCGCCATCTCATTCGTCCGCAGTACGGAAGGTGAATGGGGTGTCGCGATCGAAGGAGCCACCACTCCAAATTTCCGGCAGTTGAAGCCCGCAAGGATCGAGGTCTATCGAACGGAAGACGACATCCGTCCGCTTGCTGCCGGCTACCGAACAGTCGAAAGATCGACGGCGGGACCAGGGCTCGAGGCCCGAGCTGAAATTGCCTATGGCGACAATGTCGTGTTCCGCGTGGAGGATCGGTGGAGCCTGAACGGTGACACCGCAACCGTGCGCCGGACCATTGATGTGAGCGGGACCGCGCCGGGCGGTTTTGAATCATCTGTCGTGTTCGCGGTCGATCCGTCCGTGAAGTGGAACGACGTGAAATGCCTGGCGCCGGGCGCGTTGTATGGAGATCCCACCTACGATGGCGAGCGTTCGCCTGGCGGCACCTTGAACTATGCGGCCCGCCGCTTCCTCATGCGCGAGGATATTCTGCCAGCGCCCTTGTTCGCGCTCTCTTTTAGAAACGGCACTTCGGTGTCCATATTGGATCCATCGCCGCGCGGTGACTCGACCGTGGAGGAAACCACCCTTGCACAAGCGGTGATGATCGATGCGCGGTTTCAGTTCGGCGCGCTAGGGACGTGGCAAACGAGCGACGGCCCGATCGAGTTCGGCTTTCGGTTTCCCGGCACGTCGAGCCAGTATGCAGTCGGACCAGGCGTATCGACACCACCGCGATGGTTTCGGCGTTATCATCCGATCGCGCCAGGAACGGCACATCACTACGAAGTGAGTTTCCGCTTCGGAGCAAACGAGTCGTTTCCCGACGTCACGCGCAACTCGTGGCGATGGGCGTGGAACACACTGAAACCCGTCGTCACTCCCATCGACGTCGAACAAGTGCGTCGCGTCCTGATCGACCACCTCGAGGCCCAGGCCGCGACCATCGACGGGCGCACCGCCATTCCCTTCGTCCTCAGCACCGTTTCCGATCAGCGTCAGTGGAACTGGACGATGGTGGCGATGGGGTTCGTGGGGAAAACGATCGAGTGCGCGGATCAGTTGTTGCGCGAAGGCGATCGTGACTCGACTGCACGCGGGCAGAAAATGCGCCAGACCGGCCTGGCAATCATCGCATCCCTCATCGAGGCGCTGCCAACCGTCCCGCTGCAGGGAACCGGCTACGATCTTGCGACTGGAAAACCGTGGGACCACATCTGGCTCGCCCCGTGGCTGCGGAATGCCACCGAAGACATGCGCGTCCTGATGCGAGCGTACCGCCGCGAGCGTGCGCTTGGCCGGCAGCACCCGGAATGGTTTAACTGGGTCAAAGCGTACGCGGATTGGCTGCTCCCACAGCAGCGAGAGGACGGATCGTTCCCGCGCCGGTGGAAGGTCGGTAGCAATGAAGTTGCCGAGCCAACGGGCACGACGAGCTACTGTCCCGTGCCGCTGCTCGTCCTGATGAGCGGGGAAACCGGCGATCCGAAGTACCAGCAAGCGGCCGTCCGCGCGGCCGAGTACATCTGGACCAACTGGGGAGTCCGAGGGCTCTTCATCGGTGGCGCGAGTGACAATCCGAACATCACCGACAAGGAAGCGGGGATGTTGAGCATGGAAGCGTTCCTGAGTCTCTACGACGCGACCAAGGATTCCAAATGGCTCGAGCGCGCCCAGACGGCGGCGAATTTTGCGGAGAGTTGGATTTGGATCTGGAATCTTCCGATGCCCGTCGACGCGGATGACGCGAACCTGCGCTGGAAAAAAGGCGTACCGACGATCGGAACTCAGGGCATCACAGCGCTCCATGCCGGCAGCGCGGACGAGTATCTGGATTGGGCCGTTTCGTCCTATGCGAAGCTCTACAATCTCACCAAGGATCCGCATTACCTCGATGTTGCGCGCATTCTCCTGCACGGCACGAAGTCCATGGTCGCGCTGCCCGGCCGCCAATACGATTTGAAAGGCATTGGCTGGCAGCAGGAGGGCTGGCGCATGGGGCCAGGTGGAGCCGGACGCGGCACCAGCGGGCACCGATTCTGGCTGCCGTGGATTTCGGCCAACCACCTCTACAGCATCACGGGTCTGGAAGAGTACGATCGCGCGCTGTTCAAGAGGTTATCGGGAAACCCATCCGCAAAATAAAATAATGGCGGCCATTCGCACAGGCTTGCTCGCGCTTGCGGTCCTCGGCTGTTCGATGGCGCTCTGCGGCGCACCAGAGCTAAACGACCGCGATATGGTGCTTTGGTATCGTCAACCTGCCGCGCAATGGCTCCAGGCCATGCCGTTGGGCAATGGCATGATCGGGGCGATGGTTTTTGGCGGCGTGCCGCAGGAGCGGATCGCACTCAACGAATCATCTTTCTGGTCCGGTCGTCCGCACAACTACGACGATCCTGAAGCCTTCAAGTATTTTCCCCGGATTCGCGATTTGGTATTCGCGAGCAAATTTCAGGAGGCCGAAAAACTGGCGAACGATCACTTCTGGGGCATTCCCAAAGCGCAGGAGGCGTATCAGCCGATTGGTGACCTGATACTTTCCTTCGGGTCCACCAGCTTCACCGATTATCGCCGCACGTTGGACATGGAGACCGGCATTGCCAAAGTGAGTTACCGCATCGGCGACGCGGTCATCACGCGCGAGGCGTTCGTCTCCTGGCCTGACCGAGTGCTGGTTGTGCGTGTGAGCGCCGACAAGCCCGGTCGCATATCCTTTCGCGCACAGTTTCGCGGTCCTTATCTGGAAACCAGTGTCGCCGATCGCGATCGGCTCGTCATGGACGGAACTTGGAAAGGTCCGTTTTCAGCCCCGCCCACGGGAATGAACGGCCTGATTGCGCGAACCAAAGGCGATGGCCTGCGCTACGAGGCAGCGCTGGCCGCTCGTCTCGAAGGCGGCCATTCCGAAGCCGCCGGTTCCACGCTCAATATTCACGATGCTGACGCCGTCACCCTGGTCCTGGCCGTGGCGACGAGTTTTGTGAATTACGAAACGATCAGCGCCGACCCCGCGGCACGGTGTAAGCGGATTCTGGATGCGGCAGCTGGCAGGGACTTCACCACCCTCGAGCGACGGCACGTGGACGATTTTCGCGGCCTGATGGGCCGCGTGCATCTCCAACTCGGCGATGCAGCGCAGAACGGAAACCCGACGAACGAGCGACTCCAAGCCATGCGCGCCGGCGGGAGCGATCCCAATCTCGAAGCCCTCTGCTTCCAATTCGGACGGTATCTTCTGGCGTCCAGCAGTCGCGTTGGCGGCCAGCCAGCCAATCTCCAGGGCATCTGGAACGAAGCGATCTTGCCGCCCTGGGGGAGCAAATACACCACGAACATCAACGTGGAGATGAATTACTGGCCCGCCGAGGTCTGCAATCTGCCGGAATGCGCGCCGCCCTTGTTCGGCCTCATCAAGGACCTGTCTGAGACGGGTGCGAGGACAGCCAAAACCTATTACAACTGCGACGGCTGGGTGGTCCATCACAACACCGATCTCTGGCGCGGCACAGCGCCGGTTGACGCCGCGAGATACGGCATGTGGCCCGTCGGTGGCGCGTGGTTGTGTCAGCACGTCTGGGAACATTTCGCCTTTGGTGGCGATGAGAAATTTCTCCGTGAAAACTACCCCGTGATGCGCGGGGCCGCTCAATTTCTTCTCGGACTTCTGGTCGAAGATCCCAAGCACCACTGGCTGGTCACGCCGTTCTCCATGTCCCCCGAGCATACCTATCGCGATCAAAACGGAGCCACCGCTTCTTTGTCGCCGGGACCAACGATGGATATCGCTCTCATCCGGGAGCTGTTTTCCCACTGCATCGAGTCAGGCCGCATTCTTGACGTGGATGAGGATTTCTGCGCCCGGCTCGCCGACGCGCTTAAGAAGTTGCCGCCCTACCAGATCAACAGCCGCGGTTATCTGCAGGAGTGGATTGAGGATTGGGCAGGGGGAGACGAAGGCCACAACGTCTCGCCCAACTTCCCGCTTTTTCCCGGCAGCACCATCACGCTGCGCGGCAGCCCGGAATTGGCCGGCGCAATCAACAAATGGATGGAGACGCGTCAGCCCCGCGGCGGCTGGATCACCGCATGGGACACCTGTGTGTGGGCGCGCCTGGAACGCGGGGAGAAGGTACAGCAATGGCTGAACGCGCTCGTGCGCAATTCCCTCGCCGACAACCTGCACAATCAAAGAAACAATCAGTCCGACGCCAACTTCGGCCTGACCGCCGCCGTTGCCGAAGCCTTGCTGCAGAGTCAGGCTGGAGAAATCGCTTTGTTGCCCGCTCTGCCGCCCCAATGGGCCGACGGCTCCGTCCGCGGACTGCGCGCCCGCGGCGGCTTCGAAGTGGATGCCACCTGGCGTGAGGGGAAGTTGATCGAAGCCGTCATTCGTTCGCTCAATGGCGGTTCCACGAAACTGCGCTACGGCTCGGTGACACGAGACGTGAAACTCCGCAGGGGCGAAACGTATCGTTGGAACGGATCTTAATTTCATGATCGGTTAACTCTGCCAACGCCCATTCAAGCATGAAACTCGACAGACTCTTCACCCTTCCGCTCAGCTCACTTCGCTCATTTGTAGTCATTGTCGCGGCGGCAATCTTCGTTTCATTGGCTGGCGCTGGCTTCGCCGCGACGGACCGCGTTCCGCTGCCGTTCGTCAGTCCGATCTTCGGCGACAACATGGTGCTGCAGCGGGACAAGCCCAACACGATTTGGGGATGGGCCCGGGCCGGGCAGGAAGTCCGAGTCACCATCGGCAACCACACGGCTCGGACGTCGACGAAGAAAGACGGGCGTTGGTCCGTCGAGATCGAGCCTCCTTCTGTCGGTGGACCCTACACCGTGGTCATCGACGGACCGCAACACGTCGAACTCCGCGACGTGTTGGTGGGCGATGTCTGGTTGGGCGGCGGCCAATCCAACATGGAGATGGCACTCGCGCACGCGCGAAACGGAGGCGAGGAAGTCAAAGCGGCGAAGCACCCCAAGATTCGGTTCTTCGTCGTGCGGCAGCAGGTCGCCTACGCGCCTACGGAGGTGGTGCAGGGATCATGGAAGATCTGTTCGCCCGACACCGCCGCAGAAAGATGGGGCGGCCTCTCGGCGGTGGCTTACTTTTTCGCACGTCGGCTACGGCAGGACGTAGATGTCCCCATCGGGTTGGTGCAGGATTGTATCGGGGGAACGCCGGCCGAGACGTGGACGAGCGCCGGAGCACTTCGTCCGTTGAAGGATTTCGACGCCGCGCTGGATCAAGTTGCACGATTGAAGGCCCAGGGAGCGCCGCAATACGGCAACTTCGTCGCGCATTGGTACGACGAGTATGACCCCGGCCAGAAGGACCATGCCTGGTTCCAGTCGGACTTCGACGACACCGATTGGAAGGCCGTGACCATTCCCGGCGGCTTTCGCGAGCTGGGTGTTCCCGAGACTCCTGCGGTGGCTTACTTTCGCCGGACCGTCGTATTGCCTAATCCACTACCGGCTGGCATGGCGAGGATTCTCCTCGGGATTGTCGAACGGATGGACACCACATTCGTCAATGGTCGCCAGGTCGGCGCCAGTGCCTGGGTGGAGAACCCTCGCGTGTACCCGATTCCCAAAGGCACGCTCAAACCGGGCACCAACGTCATCACCATCCGTGTGCTGAAGACGAAACCGGACGGCGGCTTCCAATCGAAACCGGAGGCACTCAAGCTGGTGCTGGGAGACCAAACCGAAATTCCGCTCGCCGGGGAATGGAAAGCGAAATTGAGCGTGGATGCGCGCCCGCCCCATCCTTTGCCCGCCAGTTATGAAAACTGGCCGGTCATGCCCACCGTCCTTTATAACGGCATGATCGCTCCCATCGCGCCGCTGAGCATCACGGGGGCCATCTGGTACCAGGGCGAAGCAAACGCTGAGCGTGCGCAGCAATATCGCACGCTGTTGCCGGCGATGATGGCCGACTGGCGCAGGAGTTTCGGTCAGGGTGATTTCCCGTTCTACATCGTGAGCCTTCCCGCTTTCGCGGCGCATAAGAACACGCCGCCAAATGCGGATGGGTGGGCCGAATTGCGTGCTGCGCAGGATTTCGTTGCGAACACTGTCCCGAACTCTGGCTTGGCGGTGGCCATCGATGTCGGCGACGCGACAAACCTCCACCCGATCGACAAAAAGGAAGTGGGTGAACGCCTCGCGCTCATCGCGCTGGCGAAACACTACGGGAAGAACATCCCGTATTCCGGTCCGCGCTTTGCCTCGATGGAGAGACTGCCCAGCGCGTTGCGACTCGCCTTCACGCACACGGACGGCGGCCTGATGGTGAAAGGTGACGAGCCGGAGGAATTCTCCATTTGCGGCGAAGACCGCGTCTGGCATTGGGCTCACGCCAAGATTGTTGGCGACACGGTGATCGTCTCGTCCTCCGAAGTGTTGAGTCCGGTCGCGGCGCGCTACGCCTGGCAATCCAACCCCAAAGCCACGCTCTACAACGGCGCCGGCCTCCCAGCCATTCCTTTCGAGACCGACGGTCAGTAAGTCGCGCCGGCTTGGGCCGTTGGAGCGGCGGCTTCACCCAGCCATACCGAGGCTACCTCACCTCGTGATGCCAGCTACGTAGCAGGATCATGTAAGGATGAGCGAAGCTACCCGCCAGCTACATCCAGGCAGATTCCTGCGGCCCGGCATTGAGGCTGCCGTGGTCGGCCAGCCAATGCACGCATCGCCGGATGTTCGATCCCACGGAAACGTGTATGTCGCGGACACCGGCAACCACATCATTCGTAAAATCGCCATCGACGGGACGGTATCGACTCTCGCGGGACACGCGCCCGCGTTCGGCAGCTCCGACGGCAAGGGGGATGTGGCGCGTTTTTTTAGTCCAGCAGGTATCGCGGTGGATTCCGCCGGTAACGTATTCGTGCCCGATACATCCAATCACACCATCCGCAAGATCACTGCAGCCCGCGAGGTCACAACCATAGCCGGCGCGGTACAGCAAGTGGGCTTCATCGACGGGCCCGGCCTTCAAGCTCGTTTCAATAGCCCCAGACAGCAGGGCGCACATGAAATGTATGGCAGAGACTCCCCTGCGCCAACCCGGCTCGGTGGCTATTTCACCAACCCGAGCGAGCGACCTCGGATAGCTCCCTAATAAGCCCTAAATCAATCTCCCAAAAAGGCGTGGACCCAATTCCTGCTGCCGTTCCGCTGCGAGCGCGACTACCACGTCACCGTCGAAATCGGCAGCAAACGCGCGGAGCAGATCTTCAAGCTCGCCGCCGGGCAGCCTATGGCGGTGGAAATAAAGCTGTTGTAACGAGAGCGCGCTCGTGAGGGAGACCGGCAGGACGGAACAGAGCTGCAGTTCCAGCGGCCGCGAATGAGTCAGACCGACATAAAATGGGTTCGGACACTGCAGGGAATCCTCGCGGGATTTGAACGCGTCCGTGAGCCCGACCAAAGCGTGCGGTTGTCCCTAGTTCTCGTGACACGCCCTGGAAAACGGCAATATCGACTTTGCGGGACGCCGGGCCTCATATTCATTGGAGTATTGATTGAAACGCGAAGCGCGCTGAGGATGAAGCCTAGGTCCAAAGGAGCACCCTACTCCACGGAGTCTGGCTTCCAATTCGGCACTTTCCGTGATCTCCACCCTCGTCTCATGACGCTTTCTCCCCGGTCGCTCGCTGCTTCGACGCTAGCGTTTGCTCTGTTGGCGACGGGCTGCCTCGCTGCGACGTTTTTGGCCGAGGGTTACTCGATGCGCGTCTGGCAAACCGAAGACGGTTTACCGCAAAACATGGTAACCTCCGCCGTTCAGACTAGGGACGGTTATCTTTGGTTCGGTACCCCTAGCGGCCTCGCACGCTTCGACGGCGAGCGCTTTCAGGTGTTCGAGCCCGCCAACACTCCCACCCTCCCAGACCGCCGCGTCACGCGTCTCTTTGAAGACGCGGAAGGCACGCTCTGGATCGGCCACGACTCGGGCGTCGTCACGCGCTACCGCGCCGGACGCTTCAAGCCTCTGACGCTGCCGGCGGGAAATATCGGCGACAAAATTATTGGCCTCGGCAACGATGAGCACGGCCGCTTGTGGGCGATGCGTGAAAACGGCGTCGTGGATGCGTTGGACGGCGCCACGCGCGTCCCATCGCTGCTCGGCGCCGACCGGCCTGGCGTCATGAGCTATTCGGCCAACGCGAAGGGTAACATGTGGCTCTCCGCGAACGGGCAGGCCGCCCGGCTGATGGGCGGGAGGCTGGTGGTGGCAGCGCTTCCGCCGCCGCGGAGCAACAACTATGTCCTGTGCGTCGGAGCCGCGAGCGATGGCGGCGCGTGGATCATCTGCGACGGTCGTATCCGCAAATGGAAGGACGATCGATGGGTGGAGGATCGCGGCGCGTGCCCGTGGGTTGGCGGAGTGGCCTGCTGCCTCGAGCTGCGCGACGGCACGCTGGCGATTGGGACACTCGAGGCGGGCTTGTATCTGGCTTTCAAAGACGGTCGCCCCCTCGTCCATCTGGACCAAACCAATGGCCTGCCGCAAAATTGGGTGCGCTTTCTCTACGAGGACCGCGAAGGCAATCTCTGGGCCGGCGCCGGCAGCGCCGGCCTCGTTTCGATTCACGCGACGGCCTTCTCGGTGGTGCACTCGCCCGAGGAGACGCGGGGGTGCAGCTTGCTCTCCGTGTCGGCCGCTCCCGATGGTTCGCTCTGGGTCGGCACCGATGGCGCCGGCCTCTATCATTATTCCGCCGGAAATTGGAAGCACTACGGAATCGAAGACGGGCTGACGAATTTATATGTCCCGTCCGTCGCCGTCAGTCCGGAAGGAGTCGTCTGGGCGAGCGATTTTGCGTGGGGTAGCCCACATCGGTTGCAGGGGGACCGTTTTAGCCGTCCGGCCGGGATCGAAGTGAACTCGAATCCCGTTTACGCCCTCCTTCCGTTGGGCAGCGGCGAGTTGCTCATCGGCAACCGCGACGGCTTGCAACAATGGAAAGACGGCCGCTCGACCTGGCTCGTCACGTCGCCCAAGACCTCCGCGCCCGAGGTCTGCGCGATCGCTCGCGACCGGAACGGCGCCATCTGGTGCGGATTCGGCTTCGGCGGCGTGGCCCGCTTTGCCGAGGGGCGCGTCACCCGGTTTCGCATCTCCGAGGGACTGGCGAGCGATGCCGTATATTCGTTATGCGTCGACGACGATAATACGGTTTGGGTGGGCACCGCGGACCGGGGCCTAAGCCGCTTCAAAGATGGCCGCTTCTCGAATATTGGCCGAGCGCAGGGGCTGGCTGACGACGCCATTTGCGCGATTCTCGACGATGGGGCCGGCTACCTTTGGCTGAGCACCCATCATGGCATCCAGCGGATCGCCAAACGCGATTTGAACCGCTGCGCCGATGACCCGAGCGCAACGTTCTCCAGCCACGTCTACGATCGAAGCGACGGACTGCCGATCACAGAATTTACAAGCGGCTTCCAACCCATCGCCTGCAAGTCAGCCGACAACCGGCTCTGGTTCACCAGCAGCCAGGGGCTGGTGATCGTCGACCCTGCGCGCATCGAGTCGAATCCGATCCAGCCGCCCGTCGTAATCGATTCGATGTGGCGGGACGGGAAAGCGGCGCAACTCACCAACGGCCTCGTCCCGGACCACCTGCCCCCGGATCACCAGCGACTCGAGTTCCGTTTCGCCGGCCTCAGTTTCGTGGCGCCGAGCAAAGTTCTGTTCAAATACCGTCTCGACGGCATCGACGGGGATTGGGTTGATGCGGGCACCAAACGCAGCGCCTTTTACAGCCGCCTTCCTGCGGGCGCGTATCGCTTTCGCGTGATCGCCTGTAACAACGACGGCGTGTGGAACACCAATGGCACCTCGCTCGCGTTCGTGGTTGCGCCATTTTTCTGGCAGACGTGGTGGTTCGTCACGTCCTGTGTTGCAGCTGCGCTCGCGACGGTCGCCTGGTTCGCTCGATTTCTCACTCGTCGGCGGATGCAGCGGCAAATGGAAGCGATGGAGCGCCAGCATGAGCTGGAACGCGAACGCTCACGAATCGCGCAGGACATCCACGATGATGTTGGCGCCAGCCTGTCGCGCATCGCGATGCTGAGCCAGCCCGCCCGGAGCGAGCTCGCCGAGCCCGAACGCACCGCCGCCGTACTTTCACGGATCTACACAACCGCTCGCGAGGTGACCCGCGCATTGGACGAAATCGTATGGGCCATAGACCCACGCCACGATACGCTCGACAGTCTCGTCGATTACATGGGCAGGTTCGCGCAGGGCTTCCTGGCCGCCGCCAACATCCGGTGTCGTCTCGATCTTCCCGTTGTAGTTCCAGCGTGGCCGCTCACGGCTGAGACCCGCCATAATCTTTTCCTGGCATTCAAAGAAGCGCTCAACAACGCACTCAAACATGCTGCCGCCACGGAAGTGCGGATCTCCCTCGCCCTTCAGCCCGATGCTTTCGTTCTGGTCGTGAAAGACAATGGTCGGGGCTTCGATCTGACGCGGAGCGCCTCGACCGACTCCGTGCGGATCAATTCAGGCAACGGCCTCCAAAACATGAAACAGCGGCTTGGTCGCATTGGCGGTCACTGCGAAATCATCAGTGCCAAAGGCGAAGGCACGAGCGTGTCGCTCCTCGTGGGCATAAAACAAGCGCCGTCCGAGTCGCCCGCTCCAGCCCCTGACTCGCAACATCCCTCATCCCAGCCTGTAGCATAGCCAAACCTGCAATTCAATTTTCCGTGGATACCAAATCTCTCCGCCCTAGCCCCGCCCAATCTGCCGTCATCACCGTCATGGTGGTCGAGGACGATACCTCCGTCAGCGGTATACTGAAGACCTGGATCAACGAGACGGATGACTTCACCTGCGTGGGAGTTTTTCCCGACGTGGAAAGCGCCCTGACGCCGATCGTGCAACAGAAGCCGAACATCGTCCTGGTCGACATCAATCTCCCCGGCCTCAGCGGCATTGAGTGCGTGCGGCAACTGAAGCCGCAAACCCCCAAGACTCAGTTCGTGATGCAAACGGTGTACGAGGATTCCAATCACATCTTCGACGCGCTGACGGCTGGCGCGACCGCCTACCTCGTCAAGACCACGTCTCGCGAGGCGTTGATCAACGCTCTGCGCGAGGTCCATGCCGGCGGCTCGCCCATGAGCAGCAACATTGCCCGCAAGGTGGTGCAATTGCTGCAGCAGCCGAAAAAAAACCAAAACCTGTTGCCCGCCGATGAGCTCTCCAAGCGAGAAAACGAAGTACTGGCGCTGCTCGCCCAGGGATATTTGTACAAGGAAATCGCGGACACCCTGGGCATCAGCATTCAGACGGTGAATACGTATATTCGCCGGATTTACGAGAAGCTGCAAGTCCACTCGCGATCGCAAGCCGTGGCCCGCTACAGCAACCTCCGCCGCGACGACGGGTAGAGCGAATTTTTCTCGGGGTCCGTCGTTGGAGCGTGGCCGGGTAGGCCGCCAGCTTGCTGGCGCGGCTTGAGCGCGAGCAAGCTCGCTGCCTACACCTCAACCGTACGTCGCGGGATAAAAAGAATACTCACCGCTCATCTCCTCCGTTTTTCGATCTGCACACTATAATCCCTGACCTCCAGGCGGGCATCGCCGGGGCTCGAAAAGACCTCCGTTCCGAATTGGATACTCGAGAGCTGTTTGGTCGCTTTCATCAGGTCGTTCGCGACGAGGTGATCGATAAATGCTTTTACGTTCATCGTCCACGAAGCGGTGTTTTCCTCACGGACAAAGGAGAAGACCTTCCAGCCGATGTCGCCGACGTAGAGACTCCACCATGCGCCGTCGATTTGAACCCTTTCTCGCAGGCTGCCCAGGGGACCGGCGCCGCCATGACGCTCCATCCAGATCATCAACT
>DAITQE010000006.1:879-20339 GCA_036833235.1 Opitutus sp. | reverse complement strand
CCGACCACTCCATGTCTTCTCACCTGTAACGTTCGGCAAAAAGGAGCAGTCTTGCGGGTCCAGATTGACGGCTACTTTGCAGCCATGACGCCAAAGCAGAAAGCGCTTCATACGCTCGCTACCTTGCCGGAAGACTCGACTTACGAGGAAGTTCAGCAAGAAGTTAGAATTCTTGCAGCCCTTGAGGAAGCGGAGCGTGATATCGAAGCCGGCCGGGTGATTTCGCACGACGAAGTTAAGCGGCGTTTGGCGACATGGACTTCGAGCTGATCTGGACCGAGCGGGCGTTAAGCGATTTGGAGCAGATTGTCCGCTACTACCGCGAGGACCAAAAGAGCGGCGAGGGTGCGCTGCGGATGGGGACGGAGATTGTGGACCGAGTTGAGGTGCTGAAGTCTTTTCCCGACATCGGTCCTTTGTATCCGAAGAAATCCGGAATTCACCGTGAAGTGCTGTGCTTTGATTATCGGCTATTTTATCGTGTGGATCGTGACGCGAAGTTCGTCTATGTCGCTCGGGTTTGGCGCGGACGACAAGATTTAGCAAAGTTGGTCCTGTGAAAAGCCGGACCACCCGTCAGAGCCAACGACCTTGCCTGAACCGCCAACGACGTGAGAAACTCCGTCCACGTTCCGCTCCTTGGTCTGTTGCCCGTTTTGCTGGTTGCGCGGGCACCGGGCCAGACGCGGGACGCCGAGCTGGCTTTGATTTTCCGGCCATTCGAAACCGATCAGGTGACGCTGTCCCCCGACGGAACCCATCTCGCCTACACGGAACGCCGGGGCGAAAATCTCTTTCTCGTTCTTCGCGACCTAGCGGCCAACAAGATCGTCAGCACATTTATAAGTACAGCGTGAAACTCGGCGAACTGGAGATCAAACAGCCATGAAACACTCCGCGTTTCGAAACCATAACGGTCTTGCGGCTACTGCGAAAATCTCAGCCAAATCTCGATTACCATGACCATTCGCCTGCGCCAGCTTGCTCATCCGCTTCTCGCTATTTTCGGGCTGCTCTCAGCTCTGGCCGTGCTGCCGGCCGGCCGCCTGTACGCAACCGCGGCCGATAACCAGCTTTTGCTTGTTCATGACAATGCCAGGGCCGTGCAGCCGTTGGTGGATTATTTGCGCAATCCAGGAAATTTCGAGGTGACGATCGTTGACCAAGCCCACCTGCCGTCAGACTGGAGCGGATACCGGGCGGTGCTGGGATATATTCACAACCGACTCCTCGAGCCCACCGAACTCGCGATCATCGATTATACAAAAAAGGGCGGCCGGTTCATCGCTCTTCATCACATGATCTCCAGCGGCAAGGCGGAGAACCGCTACTATTTCAAATTTCTCGGTATTCAGCTCGATGATCCCAAGGCGGCAAAAGAGCCCGTTCAGCCGGGTGCGGGCTACGGTTGGTACACCGGCGGCGAAGGCGAACCGGGCGTGACCGTGACGTTGGTGAACCTTAATCCGGCCCACTTCATCGTCGCGCACAACGTTCACTGGGATGACACGCTGCGTTATCAGTCCTCCGATCAACTCACGGTGACAAAAAACTATCCCGCGATCGTGCTCAAGAAATCCGAGGGCTATATGAACCATAAGTTCACCGACGGCCGCGAGAAGACCGTCCTGTGCGGAATGCACTATGTCGATTCCCGGACCCACGCCGTTTTCGACCAAGACCGCGCCGTATGGTACAAAAACTACGGGTCCGGGCGTATCTTCTATTTCCAGTCAGGGCATTTCAAAGACGAGTATCAAAATCCGAATATATCCCAGATGATATTGAACGCGATCATCTGGGACGTCCGCTAACCCGAAATTCGCAGCGCGGCTCTGCACCAACCGAAGATCGACCAAACGGGATGGCCACAAAAAGGCGCAAAAATGGATCGTCGCAGGCCGCGTGCATTTTCGGGGATAGTGAACCGATCGTCGCGGATGCTGAAAGATACGACCTACTCGACGGTGATGAGTTTGTCCTCAGTCGGATCGACCTCGATTCGGACGTCCTTGAACTCGTCAAACAAACCGCCGTTGTGCATCTGCCAGGCGATCGGGCCAGTCTTGCCAGCGGTGGGATCCTTGAAATCGAGGTTCTCGATTGCGCGGGTTCCGACCGGCTGGGCTACGGCCATGCGCGCCGTGCCCTCTCGGGTGTTCACCAAAATTTCGACTTGGTGCCACTCGTGGTTGTCGTACTTGGTCCTGGTCGGATTCGTGAAGCCGGTGCCACCGTTGTTGTGGCCCGGCCGGTAATCCCAGTGACCGCCGTTGGGCACTTGAAACTGGATGCCACCCAAGGCGTCCAATCCTTTTTCGCCCTCCGGAGGGCGGGTACAAAAGACCAGAACGCAGGGTTGGTGATCGGGTTTTCCCGAGACATGGCGCATCGTGAAAATGAGCCGGTAGCGAGTGTAGTCGCCTTTCGTATAAAGGGTGCCCCGGCCGCTGCCGGTGCTGGCCATGGCACCGTCTTTCACGACCCACGAGGTCGCCGGGCTTCTCGCCAATTCCTCCGGATAAGCATCCTCGAGGAGCAGCCGGTTCAACCGCGCCAGCTCCTGACCTTGCGGATTTTTCTGGCGCAACGCCTCGGTGTCTGGCCGCAGGCGAACGCGCTGAAAACGAGTCGTGTCAAACAATGACGAGCCGACAATCAATCGATTTAGATTCTTCAACAAACGGGACGTCACTTCCTTGGTGTTGGTGCTGGCGGGCCCATAAATCGCCAAAGCAGCCTTTACATTCTCGCCCAACCGAGCGCCCAAAAAGGCCGACACCGGGTCGGATTTTTCGGCGAGTTTCTTCGCCAGTGCCGGCAGATCCTTGAGGTCGCTGCCGGAGAGCGTTGTCGAATAAAGCGGCGCCTGAATCCATCCGTCGAGCGTGCGACCGTCGAAAAGGGACGTCATCCGGCTGATCTTGTCCTGCGTCGCTTTCGATAGCGGGACCGGAGCGGACGTCAGCGCGGCCGTGTGAGTGACAGTGGCCGGCTGAGCGGCGAGGCTGATGGTGAGCGCCGCGCTCAAGATAATCGCGGCATGGGTTCTCGCCGTGCGGCTCCACTGCAAACGCATCGGAATTGAACCGCAGATTCCGCGGAGAGCGCGATTGGATCGGAACATGGCGATGGCTCAGACGCGAAGTTTCACGGACTGCGCCATCGCGCCGTTTTTGAGTGCCACCAGCTGGGCGGCTTTAGAGAGATCGCCGCCATCCACGGTGATACCGGAATTCTTCTCGCCTTCGAGTTGGAGGAACGCCGCCGCTGGCGTCAGCACGCGCGACGCGGTGAGCAAGACGTCCTGCGCACCCGTGAAGCGTAGCACCGACTCACCGGCGGAGTTGCCTTGCGCGCTCAAGCCGTTGATCGCGACATCGTGGACGTTGTCGAAGACGATTGCCGGCCGGAGATCCGGCTCGGCCACCTCGAAGCGGACGTTGTGCAAGGTCAGTCCCCTCACGTTGCGCGCGTACAACCCATACGACGGCGGACCAAACGGAGCCTCGCTCCAGACGCCGAAATATTCACGTCCGCTCTGGGGAATAGTGCGCTTAGCCGCCAGCTCCGCCGACCCGCCGCCAGCATACGTCACATGCACGTTGTCGAAACTCACGTTTTCGATGAACGCGTCGCCGAGGCCGTTAAGCGTGATGCAGGAATGCTGCTCGCCGTCGTAAACCCTGCCGATTGTCAGCATGTCTTTATAACTCATCGTCGGCTCCGTCACGACGGTCGCACGGATGTTGCTGAACGAAATAGCTCGAACAAACGACGGCGCTGCGCTCTCTGCCGCGGCCGCGGCCATTTTCGCACGATCGGCCTCGCGCGCCGCCAACTCGTCCGGATCGAGCTGACTATTGTGATTGAGATCATATTTCGCGAGCTCCGTTGCGGTGATCGGACCGCCGCCGCCGAAGCGCCGCGGCGCACTGAAGTTGATGCCGATCGGGCCGGTGACTCTGTCCATGACGATGTTCGAGAAGGACAGGTTCTCGAGCTGCATCCCGGCCGCGCCGATTTTGATCGGGCAGCCGTAGGTCTCGTAGATGAGGCAATTCGAGACCGCGATGTTCTTCACCTGGCCGCCGCCGAAACGGAAGACCGACCAGCGCGTGCTGAAAACGCAATTGGTGACGGTGATGTTTTGGCAACTGCCGAAAAGCGCACACGCGTCGTCCTGGCATAACACGGTGCAATTGCTGATGGCAACGTGTTCGGCGCTGATGAAGTGAAAGCCGTCGTTGTTAACGTTGACGCGATTGTGGATGTAGAGGCCCTCCATGCGCACGCGCTTGCTCTGAATCACGCGGATGCTGTGGAAAGCGCAGCGAACCAGATCAAGGTTGCGAACGACGAGATTTTCGCAGCGGTGGAACAGCAGATGATACGGTCGTTTATCGCCGCCGATTCCGCTCGGCGGCAGCGTGCCCTTTGGCTGGCCATAGTTGTAGAACTGCTCTCCCTGTCCGTCGATCAGGCCCGGGCCTTCCACGGTGATGTTCTTGCTCTCGACGGCGTAAAGCAGCGCCCAATTGCCATCGCCTAACGTGGAGTCGCCGCTGAGCGGTATCGCCTCGATCGCGTGGTATTGCTTCCCATCGCCACTGCCGAGGAGTTTGCCGGAGGCGGCGATGTGCAGCGTAACGTTGCTCTTCAACTCGACGGTGCCGATCTGGAAAACGCCCGCCGGTACAAGAACGGTGCCGCCGCCGTCTTTCGTGCATGCGTTGATCGCAGCTTGCAGCGCCGCGGTGTCGAGCATTGTGCCGTCGCCCTTCGCGCCAAAATCACGGATGTTGTAAACGCGCGCGCCGCGGTCGTGGTTGTTCGACAGCGCCGCGGACGCGGGCTCGGCCCCGAGGCTCCGGCTAGCAAAAACACCCGCGCCCAGTGAGGCCGCCAAGGCAGGCGTCGAAACCATTCCGAGCCAGGTGCGGCGAGAAATAGTGGATTGGTCGGAAGGATGGTCGGAGTCACCCATGGCGGAGATTTTTTGAGGGGCGAGGCGTTACCTTGGTTTGGCTCGAGCCACTCAATTCTACCGCTGTGCTTTCACCTCGGCCGCCGTCACCAACGGTGCATTCGAGGTGAAGTTTTTTCGAATGAAATTGATGACGCTGGCGAGTTGCTCGTCGTTATACACGCCACCAAGCGGAGGCATGACGTTGCTGAATTTCTCACGGTCGGGAGGGAGCACGGCTTGCGGACCTTTCAGCAGCACGTTGATGAGCGTCGTGGTATCACCGGCTACCACTTTGCTGCCGGAGAGCGCCGGCTGCATGCTCGGCACGCCGGAGCCGTCGGGCATGTGGCAGGCGGCGCAAAGTTGCGCGTAGATTTTCCCGCCAGGCGTGTTCGCATCCACGGGCGCGAATTCTGGTGTCGGTGCCTTTCCATAATGCGCGCGAACCGCAGTTTTTTCTCCCGTATAAATGACGCGCCAGATCCGGCCGCGTTCGGTTTCGCTGATATAGAGCGAACCGTCCGGACCAACCGCGACACCGCTGGGGCGGTATTTCGCTTCCCGCGTGTTGACGAATTCTTCGACACCGGGAAAGCCCCACGCGAATTGCTCGTAGCTGCCCGTCGGCATGCCCTTGTCGTCGAACGGCACGAAGCAGACGTTGTATCCAGCTTGTGAACGCGGCGCACGGTTCCACGATCCGTGAAACGCGATGAACATCCCGAGGCGATATTTCTCGGGGAATTGCGTGCCCGTGTAGAGGCACATTTGCAACGGAGCCCAGTGAGCGGGAAACGCGATCAGCGGCGGGTCGAACGCAGGATTGTCGTCACGCAGGCGGCCATCGCCACCGTATTCAGGGCAGCGCATCCGCGCTTTCTTAATCGGATCCCAATAGCTGTAGGGCCAGCCGATGTTCGTGCCTTGCTTGAGCAGGTGAAACTCCTCGGCATCGCGCTCGGCGTTGTCGAGCGCGTCGTAATGCGCGGGATCGACGATGTCCATGTTGTCGCGGCCCATCATCGCCATGAAGAAATTTTTCGAAACCGGATGCCAGGCCAGCGCAAGCGAGTGCCGATGGCCGGTAGAGAACCGCACGCCGTCGGCCGCCTGCGTTTGATTGTGCTTGTTCGGATCGAAGGTCCAGAAGCCGCCATAAGTCTCTTGAAATTTGGCGACCTCCTCGGGCGTGTGGCCTTTGGCGCCGAAGCGGCGGTCGGGTTCACTGTAAACATTATAGGGCGAACCGACCTCGACGATCATGTGACCACTCTCGTCGAAGCCGAACGACTTCGCATCGTGATCTTTTTCGGCGGGCAGATCGCGGACGATGACTTCGAGCGGACTCGACGGCACGAGTTCTCCGGGAATGTATTTGTAGCGGTAAACGGCCGTGCGGCTCGAGTGGTAGAGATAGCCGCCATGAAACAGGATGTGCGTGCCGCCGTCGCCGGGGCCGAACTCCTCAACCTTGTCCGCGCGGCCGTCGCCGTCGGTATCGCGCAGCGCGAGAATTTTTCCGTGGTAGAGCTTCGCGTAAATGTCGCTGTTGGGCGCAACGGCGAGGAAGCGCAATTTTTCTGAGGTCTTGCCGACCTTCCGGCCGACGACGAGATTGTCTGCGACCACGATGGCGCGGAATCCGGGCGGCAAATTGATGCCGCCGTCATCGGCGTCCGGCGCGGGGAGCGCGGCGTGCGGAGCGGGCGCGGACGTCGCTTCGTCGAGACTGGACGCGGACGTGGGGCCGACATCGGCCGGCGTGAGCGGACGTGCGGCGACAGGTTGGTCGGGAAGAAACTCGTCAGCGCCTTTGTCTTTCTTCCCGTCCGTGCGCGGTTGACCGTCCAGATCGTAGGCGACGACAGGATACGTGCCGACCGCTGACCCGATTGCAGGGCTCCCGGACTGAAGATGGAAAACGCCCGTCGCGTTTGGTGCGAGGAGAGGATCCGCGATGACGTAGCCGCTGACGGGCAAGTCCCCCGGTCCGGCAGTTTGCCAGAGGAGATTGCCCTCCCAGACAGCGCCGGAATAAGGCGCGGTGCGGCTGATCGAAACCGCCGGGCCGCCACCTTGGACGATGTTGTTCACGAAGGTGATGGCGGTCGCGCCGAGACCTTTGTTGCGGCCGTTCATCTGGAAATTGACCTTGTTGTTTAGAAGCGTGTTGAAGCTGACGACGCAGTTATCGGGGCGATCGTGGCACGTGAGCTTGGCGCCGTCGGCGACCTCGCCATCGCCATTACAGATCGTGATCGCGATGGAATTTTCCTCGAGGTAGTTGCTGAAAACCTGGTGCCGGTCACCGCAGATGCGAATGCCTTGGGTGCGGCGAAAATAGTTTCCGTAGATCAGGCAGTCATTGCCGTGCCGCTGGGACAGCTCGCCGCCCGGGCTGTCGAGAAATGTGTTATACCGATACGTGTTCGCGCAGGATTTGTTGGTGATGATCTCGTTTTCTCCCGTGCAGCGGAGGAAGAGGTTGTATTCGATCAGCCCATCGCCGCGCGACATGCTGTAGTAGCTGCGACCGAAGCGAATCGTCTCGGCGCCGTTGGCGTGGGCGTTGGCGTAGTCGTGAAAATAATTATGATGCAGCCAGACGCGGCGCGCGACCTGGGCGCCGGCGCCGGTGACGGAAACCATGTTGCCAACGGTTTTCTTGTCGCGGAATTCATTGCGATCGATCTCCGCATCGTCTCCGGCCACATCGAGTTCGGCTCCGGGACCGGAGCAATGAAACGTGTTGCGCGTAAAACGCACATGCGTGGCGCCGCTCGCGATCGTATTGTGTCCGGCAGCGTGGGTGAACGTGAAGCCGCGGATCACGATCCACGCCGCAGGCGCGATCACCGCGAAGCCGTGCGTGCCACCAAGCTCGGCACCACCGACGTTTTGGGCCGCGATCGTGATGGGCTGTTGCGCGGAGCCGGCGCACCCGACGGTGATCGCGGCCGTCGTGACGTAGGCGCCGTCCTTGAGCGTGATCGTATCGCCGGAGGCGGCGGCGTTGATGCGGGCTTGTAGCGCGGCAATGGAATCAACGGCGTAGTTCGCGGCCGAGGCATCGGCCGAAACAATCGACAACGCTACCACAACTAACAAACATCGGGGAAGAGTTAACAAGGACATGAAGGTGAGACGGACGGCGAGCGCAGTCGGGCGACCGGCCTGATGAAATTTAAGACCCGCGAGAGCGGGGAAAACGCTTAATCGGTTCGCTATGCTTTGCAACTCACGTCGCCCGTCGAAACTCTATGTGGTTTGCGTTCCGTGACGGTCCCGTGAGGTCGACCTCGCCAGATGCGACTTTGTTACTACGTTAGCGGCGGTTTTCCCTCCCCATGCGTTCATTCGTTTCCGCCGTTGCCGCTGCCCTGCTCATTTCTTCCGCCGTTTTCCTGGCGAGCTGCAGTAAAAAATCCCAAAACTCCGCCGAGCCCGCTGCTCCAGCCGCGGTTAAAATTGGGTTTCTCGTCAAACAGCCCGAGGAGCCTTGGTTTCAATTCGAATGGCAGGGCGCTGAAGCCGCGGGCAAAAAATACGGCTTCACCGTCGTCAAACTCGGCGTGCCCGACGGCGAAAAAGTTCTCGCCGCGATCGAAAGCCTCGCCGCCGGTGGCGCGAAAGGTTTCGTGATTTGCACGCCCGACGTTCGGCTCGGCCCGGCGATTGTCGCGCAAGCGAAACTAAAGAATCTGAAGGTCATCACGGTCGATGACCGCTTCGTCGGCGCCGACGGCAAGTTCATGACGGACGTGCCCTACCTCGGGATGTCGGCGTCCGCCATCGGCGAGGATCAAGGCAAGGCGCTCTATGCGGAGATGCAACGCCGCCACTGGCCGGTTGAAGAAACCGGCGTTTGCGTTGTCACCTTCGAGGAACTCGACACCGCGCGCGAACGCACCGACGGCGCAATCGCCGGTCTGAAAGCCGCCGGATTTCCCGCTGACCGCATTTTCAAAACGGCCCAAAAAACGACGGATGTCCCCGGCAGCTTCGACGCGGCGAACGTGTTGCTCACGCAGAAACCCACGGTGAAGCGCTGGCTGATCAGTGGCATGAACGACACCGCTGTGCTCGGCGCGGTCCGCGCGACGGAAGGGCAGGGCCTCGATGCGGACCATGTCATCGGGATCGGGATCAATGGCACGGATTGCATCGACGAACTACGCAAATCCAAACCAACCGGATTCTACGGCTCCATGCTCGTATCCGCTCCATTCGAAGGCTATCGGACGGCTGAACTACTCTATTTGTGGATCAAGAACGGCACCGTCCCTCCGCCTGATACGCGCACGCCAGGGATTTTAATCACCCGCGCCAACTTCGAAAAAATTCTCCGCCGTGAAGGCATTATCAAATAGGAACCTCTTCGTATTCTCCGGTCACAGATATCGATCCGATGAACCAGCGATTATACTCTCCGGATTAGTGACAATGAGTGTGCATCAGTGGTTAGACCTTCCGACTAATTCAGACTGAATTTTTCCCAACCCCTATGAAAATCCTCCGACATCTCGCTACGATTGCGTTCGCCACCTGCGCCGCGGTCGCCCTCTCCAATGCCAAAGCCCTGACGGTCGGCTTCGCCCAAACCGGCGCCGAGAGCGCGTGGCGCACCGCGAATACGATCTCACTCAAATCCGAGGCTGAAAAGCGCGGAATTAATCTCAAATTTTCCGACGGACAGGGCAAACAGGAGAACCAAATTCGCGCTGTGCGTTCGTTCATCACGCAAGGCGTGGACGCCATCTTGATCGCGCCGATCGTCGAGACCGGCTGGGAACCCATTTTACGCGAAGCCAAACGCGCGAAGATTCCGGTGATCCTCATGGATCGCACCGTGAAGGTGAGCGATGAGTCGCTCTACACCTGCTTCGTTGGCTCCGATTTCGCAAAGGAAGGTCAGATGGCCGCTGACTGGCTGGCGAAACACACCAACGGCAAAGGACGCATTCTCGAATTGCAGGGCACGCCGGGTTCTGCTCCGGCCAACGAACGTCGTCGCGCGTTTGCCGATGCGATCGCAAAATATCCCGATTTGAAGATCATCGATTCGCAAAGCGGCGACTTCCGTCGCTCGGGCGGCAAAGAAGTCATGGAGGCCTTTCTCAAGAAGTACGGCCGCAACTTCGACATTGTTTATGCGCACAACGATGACATGGCGCTCGGCGCCATCCTCGCTATCGAGGAAGCCGGACTGAAGCCCGGCAAAGACATCACGATTGTTTCAATCGACGCCGTTAAGGAAGGGCTTCAAGCCGTGATCGACGGCAAGTTGAATTGCACCGTCGAATGCAATCCCCTCTTCGGCCCGAAGGTTTACGATCTGGTAGCGAAGATCGTCGCGGGCGAAAAGGTTCCCCGCGTGCAATACAACAAAGATGAGTTGTTCGACTCCACGAACGCCGCGCAACGGATCGCATCGCGGAAGTATTGATTCAGAATTTGTCTCGCGAAGGATCCAAAGGGAGCGAGGCCGATCCCATTTCTTGACCTTCGCTTCCTTCGAGGCCTTCGCGCGACATGCAAGAGATTCTGAGTGGTCTTATAGTCGCGTGACTCCCGTCCGCGACGGGTTTGTGGCTGTAGACCGGCGTCGGGACGGGGCTGTCTCGGCAACCCCTGGGTGATATTAGCCTTGGGCGACGAACTATTCCTTTCACTGACCGGATCGTCACCTGCCAGCTGGACCAGCGCTTTGTTTTCACTCTGTCGGTGGTAATCCGCCGCTAAACGAACGCGCCGCGAGTTTGACTCGCGTGATTTCCTCTGGCCTTTCGCAGTTAGAGGTCAAAAATCCGCTGCGCGTTCACGCCGACTGTGCGCTCGCATGAGTTTGATTTCCAAACCGTCGTTACCATGCCCCAACGAAAACCCCACTGTGCGTCTCTGTTACTGAGCTTTCTCGCCGCCTGCCCGCTCGTGGCGAGCGATAAAATCGACCTGGATCGCCGCACGCCCGTGCCGGCGAACGAACCGATCCCGATCGCGGATTTTTTCCGGCCTAGTTTCCTGCAGGAGCCGACGATCAATCCCGCCGGCACACACGTGGCAGCGCTGCTTGCCGCGGGCGAGGACCGGCACAAGCTCATCGTTTACGAACTTGCGTCCAAGAAGGTCGAGGGCTTCGACGCATCGGGCGATAACGACGTCAGGTTTGTCACTTGGCTGACGGATCAGCGGCTGGTATTCCACATCCTTCTTTACAAGACTGGAAGCGCCGGGCTCTACGCGACCGAGGTCGGCAACGTCGGTAATCCTTACCCGCTCCTTCAGTTCGTCGGGTCCAGTCTGCTCGCCGTTCCGAAGACTCAGAGGACACGGCCGCTGGCACGGATTCTTCCCGATAACATAAACGCGGGGCGACATGGTGAGGCGGTCGTCATCAACACCGACATCCGCACGGGTCAGATCGCGAATTTGACTGCGATCGGGACCAGCGACGGTGACGTCAATAATGTTAAGGAAGATAACCAGAAACACATCGAAAAGACGTATGTCGGACCGACGGACGGTAACGACGCGGGTTTCCTGACGGACAAGGACGGTAAACTCGCCTTTGGATTTACCGCGCGTGATGGCGTGTTGACGATGCATCGGTGGGTCGATGACCGTTGGGAAAAATGCCCGGTGAACCTCGACGACGTCGATGTGCTCGGCTACGGCCGCACACCTGCCGAGGTGATTGTGCTCGGCCCGCGCCACGAAGGCCAGCCACGACCGCTGCAATTCCTCGACGCGATGACCGGCAAACTCGGCGACGTCCTCCTGCAGGACAAGGCCTATGATTTCAATGGCACGCTCTATTACGATCCGGGCACGCGCAACATTCTCGGCGCGCGTTTCAATCGCAACGGCCCAGCCGCGGCCTGGTTCGACGAAACGTACGTCGCGTTGCAAAAGGTGTTGGATGGTTATTTTCCGGGAGTGATCACGCGGTTGATCGGGGCGGATGAAGCGGGGCGAACACTGCTCGTCGAAACGTATTCCGACCGTCAACCCCAATGCTATTATTGGATCAATCTCGAGAAGCGAACTTTCGGTCTGATCGAAAAATCAAGGCCGTGGATCGATCCGGAGCGCATGCAGCGCACGAACATTATGCCCTACAAGACGCGCGACGGGCGAAAGCTCGACGCGTATGTCACACTGCCAGTCGGGGCCTCGAAAAAAAATCCCGTGCCGCTCGTCGTCCTGCCGCCCGGCCTGCCGGGATTGAATCGCTACGGCTTCCAGGCGAGTCGGACGCGGGCAACAGTGGAGTTCGATGCGCAAACCCAGTTCCTCGTCAGCCGTGGTTACGCGGTGTTGCGGCCGAATCATCGCGGCTCCGACGGCTACGGCTGGATGTTCCCTGCCAGCGACGAATGGGAATTCGCAAAGATGGCCGAAGACGTCGCGACCGCCACTCGCCACTTGCTCGCTACGGGGCTCATCGATGAGAAGCGCATCGGAATCGTCGGATTCGGCGTTGAAAAAGGATATCTCGCGATGGCGGCGGCCGAAGACGACCCCGAGTTGTTTCGCGCCGTGCTGGCCTTTCACGGCATCTACGACTGGGCCAAATACCTGCGGACCGAGAAATTTAATCAATACAGCAGCATACTCTATGGCGTGATCGCGCGGCACATGGGCGACGAGAAGAAACTCGAGGCGATGTCGGTCAACGGCCGGCTCAACCGCCTTCATGCCGCGGTGCTCGTCGGCTATCAGCGTGACGCGGGAGACTCAACTGCGCAGTCGACGACCTTGCTGTCGGATCTCAACCACGCGGGCGTGCCAAACGAATCTCTGGCGGTCGGCAATGAACGCTCCACGATCAATCTCCTGCGCAACCAAATTGAGCTCTATTCGCGAGCCGAGGAGTTTCTCGCGAAGTATCTGCACCCGGCGCCGCAGCACGCGGCGGCGGCGGACACGAAGTAGAGGAGGAGCGCGGCAAGGAATGAAAGCGAAACTCAGTTTGCCAAATGCGCGTATAGTCGCGCAGGATACTCGCATCGATCTGCGGCCACTTCGCCTCGTCCCACTCGAGCTCGGCGATCTTCGGCTTCTGCAGTCCTTTGTCCGCGTCTTCGTAGGCATGGAAGACCAGATAGTTTGCCGTCGAACATGTACGCGCTGTTACGGCCTAAGGCAGGTTCGCCTCGTAAATTTCCGCCAGCGCGATGCCCGGCGTGCTATCAGATGGAGAGATAATGGCGGAATAGACTCCGGGCTCGAACAACCGGAGAATCACCGAATCGGCCGAGTGGTCTCCAAGCGCAAATGCTCCAAGTCGAGGCGAGACATCCAGCAATTGATCCGCTTGCGCCGAATTCCACCAGTCGTCGTTCGTCGCGACGACCGTCTGCGTGCCATTGGAATTTCGATACACGGTCTGCGAAGGATTCGCCAGAAACCGCGTCACGCCGAGTCTCTGCAAACCCGGCCCGACCGCTCTAATCATGAGCCGCTCATGACCGGTGCCGTTTACGACTACGCCCACAATCATCTGCCGCGCGCCGGTTTCAATCCGTCCCCGTGATGAAATGTTGATCAACTTCGAGCCATCCGACGGCGTGGTGTCGTAAATTTCGATCAGGCCAATCCCATCCTGGTTCGCGCTCTTTGCATCGGGTGCGACCACCACCGTGTAAACACCTGGCCGCAGCGTGACCACAATTCCGGCGTCGACGTGAGCAGGATCCGAAGATGCTGAAAAATGCTGCGCTCCCACCTGGGAAACCAAGGCGCTGATTTCGGATTCGTTCGTCTGCCAGTCATTGTTCGTCGCCAGCGTCACGTTCACGCCATTGACGTTTTGAACCAGGGTGAGGTTTGGTCGCCCAATTTCGCCGCTGACGCCCAAACGGGAAAGATTCAAGCCCGAGCCCAGGATGAGTAACTTCTTTTCCGCGGTCCCGGAGATCACAAAACCTGCAATGAGCACATCGTCGCCCGTGGAGACAATTCCGCGCGTGGACAGATTCACGATCTGCACAGTGGGGTCGCCGTTTGGAACGAAAACTTGGTCGGGACGCGCGGCAAGCGAGAGAACCGCGGCAGCACTCGTCACTGAACTCGCGCTGTTTGTCACCACGACTGTATAGCTGGCGGCAGCAGCCGAGGTCACGTTCGCGATCGTGTACACACTGTTCGTGGCACTGGCGATGTTCACCCCGTCTCTGCGCCACTGATACGTCGGCGCAGGTGTGCCGGTGGTTGAGACGGAGAACGTCACCGCCTGCCCAAGCGTTACCGCCTGGCTCGCTGGCGGCGTAACGATCGCGAGCGGCGCGGGGCTGGCGACTTTGCTGCCCCAACACGCGGTGCCGTTGTCGGAAAGGGCCGTGAAGGCCTGCACCCACATCTGATTGTCGTCGTCCCACTGGCGCACGAACACGCCGCGATAGGTCACGCCAGAGAGCGCGAGCGAGATGGAGTGATCGCCGGACAATTGCCAGGTGCCAGCGACGGCGCCGGTGATCGAGCGATCGGAGTTCAGCGTGATGACAGTGGACGTTTTGACTGTAGCGGTGATCTCCTTGCCATGGTTGATCAACTTATAATCGCCGGGCACCTGACCGACGTCCGTCGTCGTGATGGTTTCGTGCGCGTAACGTTGTGGCGCGACGACGGGCCAACCCTGTTCATTGAAGAAAAACTGGTGTACGCGCACCTCGTGCTCCTCGCCGCGACCGACGAAGCGGGTGTGAAATACGAGAAAATATTGGTTCGTCGCCGGGTCTAAATACGCCGATACGCCGCCCGGCGAAACATAGCCGCGACTCTGCGAACCCGCATCGCCGGTCGCGTGGAGGAACTGCCAGTTGCCCATTAGTTTCGCGCCGTAGGGCGCGATGGTCGCGTCGTCGAAGGCGAAGTTGCCTTTGACGTTGGTGAGGTCGTTGCCAGCGGAGTCGAGATACGGGCCGTCGGGCTTCGGGGAACGTCCGACGCGGACGTTGTAGCCACCGGCGGCATCGAGCCCGCCAAAGGTCATGAAGAGATAGTAGAAGGAAGTCTCCGGGTTGTAGAGTATATAGGCGCCCTCGATGCGAGAGCTGTTTCCGCCGATGAGTTTCTTGCCGTAGCCCAGGTTGGCGGGCGGCTGACCGATCGTCGCGGAGCCGATCGTGGAATCGAGCGCCAGGATGAAAATGCCGCCGGAGAACGAGCCGTAAACCATCCAAAGTTTTCCCGTGTGATCGAAGAAGACCGAAGGATCGACGACGTTGGGCATGGTGTTGACGTCGTAGGGCGACACCGTCGGCGTGGCGCCGGCCGACTTGAGCATAATGCCGACGTTCGCATACGGCCCATTCACCGCATCCGCTTGGGCCAGACCAAGCGCGCTGAGCGGCGAGCTGCCCTGACAGGCGCAGTAATAATAATAGAATTTTCCGTCGCCCAGCTTTATAACGTCAGGCCCCCAGAATGTGTCGGTCTGGGCGTAAGCGAGGGCCTCGGCGAACTCGACGCGAGGTGCGTCATTTTGAATCAAAGGATTCGGCGCGGCGGCACTCGTTGAAATCTGCGTCCAGTTCATCAGGTCGGTCGTGCTCGCCGATGCCATGTGGGAACCGAAAACGTAGAAGGTCGACCCGGCGCGCACGACGGACGGATCGTGGACCGACGCGTTACTGGTAAACGCCGGTGTCGCGATTTCCTGCGCCGACAAATTCGGCAACCCGGCGACCGCTATGAGCAAAAGAGGAATTGCGAAGCGGGCGGCGCTCCGACGTGGCATGGGCACCTGCAATTCGCGGATGCCGTAGGCTGCGAGCTTGCTCGCGCTCAAACCGCGCCAGCAAGCTGGCAGCCTACATTGGCGAAACAATCCCGGAAGGCCGTACGCCCCATCCGTCCCCAAACCTCGGTGCGTTGCGATCATCAGAAATCCAGGGCCTCTCGCCTACTCACGAAGCGACGGCCGGCCGAATACCGGCATGCCTGCGTCATCCCATTTCAAGGGTTTGACGTAGGTATGCCGGTTTGGATCCCACAGCGGATCGCCGACGATCTCGGTGTACGTACGTGCATGATACGCCAGCAGGTCCGTCTTGCCGTCCTCGGCCACCGTGAAGCTATTGTGTCCCGGCCCGAAGACGCTGTGTTCGTAGCACGTTTTGAAGATCGGCTCCTTCGCCTTCTGCCAACTGCGCGCATCGAGTAGATCAGCGTCGTCGCGGGCAGAGAGCAGGCCCATGCAATAATTCTCGTCGGTCGCACTCGCCGAATAACTGATGAAGACCTTGCCGTGACTAATGAGGACCGACGGGCCTTCGTTGACCCAAAAGCCCTTGGTCTCCCATTCAAACTCAGGAATCGAAAGACACACCGGCTTGGTCGCCAGCTGGGTGGGCGAAGCCATCCGCGCAATATAGATGTTGGAGTTGCCGCGGATTGCGGGATCTTTTTGCGCCCAGACGTAGTAGGTCGCGCCGCGATCAGTGAAGGTCGTCGCATCCAGGCAAAAACTGTCGATGCCCGTCTCGATGCGAACTGGCGCACTCCACGAACCTTCCAGTGGATTCTCCGCCGTCGTGGTGATGGCGTACATCCGGTGTTGAAACAGCTCGTCCTTGATCGCGCGACTCGGCGCGGCGGCGAAAAAGATCACCCACTGCCCGAAGATGTGGTGAATCTCGGGCGCCCAGATCAGCTCGCTGAGCGGTCCGGTGTCTGGCTTGCGCCACACATCCATCGTCGGAGCTCCGGCGAGACCGGCAATGGTGCGCGCGCGACGCAGTTCGATGCGATCATACGCGGGGACGGAAGCGGTGAAATAATACCAGCCGTCGGTATGGCGGCGGATACACGGATCCGCACGCTGGAGAATGAGGGGCCGAAGAACGTTGGTCATGGCAAAAATCTCAAGCCGACTTCGCTCCGCCCGCACCGGCGATGACCAGCTTTCCCTGGGCGGCGAGTTGGGCCTCGATGGTGTTGTAGTAGCTGTCTGTAATTCTATACCGATACATCAGCAGTCCCATTCCGAGGTGGAAGAACCCCGGGATGACGGTGAGCAACAGCGCGAGGCCGGTCAGCGTGAACGTGCTCTGGACGACGTCGGCTTGATATTTGAAATACGTCAGCAGCCAGCCAACCATCCCCGCAGCGAGGCTCATGCCCATCTTCTGCGCAAAAGACACGCCGCCGAACGCCATGCCGGCAACGCGTTTTCCGCTCTTGAGCTGACCATAATCGACGGCCTCCGAAATGATGGACCAAAAGACGGGCCCCTGCAGGTCGACGATGAAGTTGATCAGGAAATAGAGCACGAACGCCAGAGCGATGCCGCTCGGCTTCACGGCGAAGAACATCGTCACGCTGAGTGCAAACGTGATCAGCTGCGACCAGCGGAAGAGTTGGATTTTGCAGAATTTCTTCGTGATCCAAGTCGACGCCACCATGGACAAAATGTTGCCAACGATACCCGTCGTCACGAAGGCGGCCTGCACCTTGGCGTCTCCGCCGAGGTAATACTTCGCGTAGTACAGCGCGGCTGATCCGCGAATCACATAACCGATCGTGCCGATCAGGCAGACCCAGAACAAAACCTGCCATTGGTCGTTCCTAAACAGCAGACCGACCTGCTCGCCAATCGGCTTTGGGTCGTTGTTGAACTTCACCCGTTCCTTGGTGGTGAAGAAACAGAACACGAAGAGCAACGTGGCCATCACGGCCATCATGGCCATCGACACCTGATAGCCTTTCGCGAGGTGCTCCTGGCCCCAGCGCGCGGCGAAAACAGGGACAAATGTGTTGACCAGCAGCGAGGCACCTTTGGCAAAGAACAAGCGATAACCGTTCGCCGAAAGACGCTCCTGCGGATCAGCCGTCAACACGCCGGGCAGCGAGATGTACGGGATCACCACCAATGTAAACACGAGCATCATCAAGATGTACGTCGAATAGGCCCAGATCAGTTTGCCGGTGTAGGGCAAATCTGGAGTCGTGAACACGAGCATGACCGAAAGGCCAAACGGGATCGCGAAGATCAGGAGGTATGGGCGGTAACGCCCCCAACGTGTCGTGCGGCTGTCCGTGTAAATGCCCATCGCAACATCGGCGAACGCATCGATCAACCGCGGCAGAAGTCCCAGCAGCGCGATGTGGGCGACGTTCAGCTTGTACACGTCCGTGTAGAAAAACGTGATGATGATCGCCAAGGCCGACCAGACGACGTTGACCGCTGCGTCGCCGGCGCCAAAGCCGATCTTTTCCAGGAGCGGAAGTTTTTGGGACGCCTGTGTCTGAGTGATCATGATAGGGAGTGCGGCGGCTCGCCGCCGCTTTGGACGGGCCGGCTTGACGGCCCGCGGACCTCAGCAGCCATCATATCTTCCGGAGTGGCGCGTCGAGCCGCGCCACCGAAAGCGGCGTCGAGCCGCCGCACTCCAAAAATGACTCGGGGCTGCGCGCTCATTTTTCCAATACGCTCGTGTAGTCCTTGAGCACGCTCTCATCAACGACCGGCCATTTCGCCTCGTCCCATTTGAGCTCGGCGATTTTCAGCTTCTGGAGACCGTTGTCCGCATTTTCGTAAGCGTGGAAAACCAGGTAATCTTTCCCGTCAAACGTGTACGCGCTGTTGTGACCGACTCCGGCAAAATCCTTGTTGCCCGCCAGCAGCAGCGTGCCCCCGCCCACCGCCAGGTCGCGGCCGGTCTTGTCCACGTAGGGGCCGGTCAGGCGCTGCGAACGGCCGACCATCATCTTGTACGTGCTGTCCTTGCCGCGGCAGCATTTGTCCCACGAGACGAACAGATAGTAGTAGTCTCCTTTGCGAAAAATAAACGGCGCCTCGAGTTCAGCCGGCTCTGCGTCTTGGTCGTTGACCAGGACCGAGCGTTCACGCTTCGCGATCGAGTACCACTCCTGCGGCTCGGCGATCGAGGTCCAGTTCGGGGCGAGCTTCACCAGCTTCAACCCGCCCCAGAACGAACCAAAACTCATCCACGCCACACCGTTATCTCCGACGACGATATTCGGATCGATCGCATTCCACAGGTCGCGATTTGGCACGGAGCGTAAAACAATGCCTTGGTCCTCCCATTTATAATTGGGCGACTCGGGGTCGAGCGTTCGGTTCACCGTCACACCGATGGCGGATGTGTTTCTTCCAAACGCCGACACTGAATAATAGAGATAATATTTTCCCTCGTGTCGCGTGATGTCCGGCGCCCAGATGTGTCCATTGAAGCTCGGCGCCACTTGTTTCGCCCACGCCGGCTCTCCGGGAAACACCCGCCCACGCCGCTTCCACGTTTTCAGGTCCGTGCTACTGTAGAACGTGATTCCGGGCCCCGTGCTGAACAAGAAGAAGGTTGCCCCTTCTCGAGCGACGACAGGATCGTGGATGCTCACCTGCTTGCCCGGCGCGAATGACGCGCCGCTCGCGAAGAGCGGCACGAGAAACCATCGCGAAAGAATCTTCAGCTTCGAATGCATTGTTTGATAAAGGTGAACGGCAGGTAGGGCGGGACCGCTGGGC
>DAITQE010000006.1:0-869 GCA_036833235.1 Opitutus sp. | reverse complement strand
CCCGCCGCAGCATCGCTGGTCATTTCGGCGGGCCCAGCGGTCTCGCCCTACCTCGATCGATTGGCGGGTGTTCTCAGCGGAAAAGCCCCCTCAACCGCCGGGCACGATGCTATCGCACCCGGCAAGCCGATCGTGCTCAGAAGCGATAACGGGCACCCACCTCAACCGTGCGATCGTAGCCCCGCGTGTCGCGCGGATAACGGGCCGCATCGAAGAAGTAATCGTGGTATTGGCCCTTCAGGATGTTGGTCGCGTCGAGCGTGACCGTCAATTGCCTGGTCACCGCGTAGCTGACCGAGAAATCGAGCGTGCCGAGGGGCTTCGCGATGATCTGCCGGAGCGGACTGCCGGCCGCGTTGGGACCGTCAAACGTGTCGGTGTACGATCCACGCCAGTTGTAGGCGAGACGGGAGGAGAAATTTCCGGCTTCATAGACCAGGATCGCGTTGTAGGAGTACTTCGAGAGTTGGGCGTAAGGCTTGCGCACCCGCGCACCGATGGCTGCCCCGGGTGACGAGTCTGGTGCGTCGGTGTCGCCTTTCATATAGGTGAAGTTAGTCATCCAGCCGAAGCCCCTGAAAGCTTCGGGGAATTGCTGGTAGGCGAGTTCGATGCCGTCGATCTTGCCTTTGCCGGAATTGCGCGGGCGCACGACCGTGTAGTTCACCCCGTTGATCACTTCGGTCGCGGCGAAAGTCTGGACATAGCCCTCGATGTCGCGGTGGAACGCCGTCGCCGAGACGTACCCCGATTTTTCGAAGTAGTACTCGAGCGCGAGGTCATAGTTGTCGGACTTGACCGTTTTCAGATCGGGATTGCCGCCGCTGCCGGTGCCCGCGGCGCCGCCGGTGGTCGTGGGTGCATTGAGC
>DAITQE010000005.1:8142-20375 GCA_036833235.1 Opitutus sp. | reverse complement strand
GGTCAGCGTCGTGCCGGTTTCTTATGAATAATTTCTGCGCCGTTTAAACCTCCAACAAAGTCATGAAAAAAATCCTCTGTGTAATTCTGCTGCCAGTCGCATTGGCGACGGCGCTGCCGTCGATCCAAGCCGAGCAATCCACCAAATTGCGTCAGCCCGAAGACGCCCCCGGTTCCGAAGCGAAATCGGAGCGGCGCGTGTTCGTCCGCCGCAATCACGAAAAACCGGAACTTGAATCAGTGGCCTTTCTCGGGGTCGAAACGGCTCCGGTCTCGCCGGCATTAACCGCGCAGCTTGGCTTGGCAAAGAACGCCGGCTTGGTCGTTCGTAATGTCGTGCCGAACAGTCCCGCCGCTGGCGTCCTTCAAATGCACGATATTTTGTTGAAGCTCGACGACCAACTCCTGATCGATTCGAGACAGTTCGCGGTGCTCGTTCGCAATCACAAGGAGGGCGATGAGGTGACTCTCACGTACGTTCGCCTAGGCAAACAGGCGACCGCGAAGGTAAAGCTCACCACTCACGAGGTTCCGAAGATGGCATTCTTTGGAGGTCCTGGGTTCGGAGACGAACATTTTGGGCTGTCGGTTGCCGGACCGGATGAAGGAAGGCCTCCTCAAAAAGAGGAGATGACCCATGTCCTGTCATTACTCGATCGACATCGCGATGCTGGGTCGGTGCGCCGAGCCCCTTTTCCCGAGCGTGGTAATGTGGGCTATCGGGCGCTGTCGGTTAACGTCGCCAACAGCAACATGGTCTTTACCGACGACCAAGGTTCGTTGGAACTGACGATCAAGGACGGGAAGAAAAGCTTGATCGCGAAAAATACGAAGGGAGACCAATTGTACTCTGGCCCGATTGACACGCCCGAACAGCGAAAATCGCTGCCTGAGGACGTTCGCGTCCGATTGGACAAGCTCGAAGGCATGCAGGAATTCAGTTTCGAACCTGATCCGAAGTTCCACACCGATGTCAGAGTGTTTCACGGAACTCCATCGCAGATCGCGCTGCCCTTGCCACCTCCGGAAGATTTGACGGAATCGCCGCCAGCCGCGGCCTTCTAGGTCTGGCGAGGACGCGCCTGCACAAAAAAACGCGGAGCCAAATGCTCCGCGTTTGTTTCGCAGGGGTGGAAAACTCAGACCGCGGCGATCGGGTCGGCGACTGGTTGGCGGCGGAGAAATGCGGCGGTGACAAGCGCAATGATCGTACCGGCTACAAAGCCGCCGATGAAGCTGAAACAGCTCGAGATAATCGGTCCGGACATAAGACGAACCATCTTTTCAGCCTGCTCGATCTGGGCGCTGCTCATGCCTTTTGCCTCAAACTTGTCGAGCTGCGCCTGAACAATCAAATCGAGCATTCCTGGGTTGATGAATTTGAAGTACACAAAATTCGTCACAATGCCGAAAAGCGAGGCAAACAGGCTGATCATGACTCCGGCACCGAGCGCACGGCCGTATCCAAATGGCTCTGACTCGGGAACCTCCGCCCGGCGAGCTTTCGTGCCCAGGACGATGACGACGATCCCGATGATCAAACCAGCGCACGAGCCGATCCACTGTGCCGCTTTCAGTTTTTCCACATCGGAATGGTATCCGAGAAAGAATAACGCGAGGGTGACGAGAGCTCCTGCGAGCGCCATGACGAAGCCGTAGGTGAGGTAAGTTTTCATCGCGCCCGCGATACTGCGCGACCTGGCGGAGAAGACAATCCCGCCGTGACCACCGGCCGATCAACGTGATCGATGGTCTTCTGTTCGGGGTCTACAAGTGAGGCGGGCTAGCTGTTATCGCCGTCAAGCAAGCGGCCGAGACCGCCGAGAACAGAGCCTTCTTCGCGACCACCCCGGCCGGTCTGCGGCGCCGCCGCGACGATACGGCCGGCGAGCCGTGAAAACGGCAGCGATTGCAGCCAGATTTTTCCCGGACCGCGAAGCGTCGCAAAGAATAGACCTTCTCCACCAAAAAAAGCGGTTTTGATACCGCCGACGAGTTGGATGTCGTAATCAATGCTCGGCTGGAAACCGACAATGCATCCGGTGTCGACGCGCAGTGTTTCTCCGGGAGCGAGGGTGCGCTCGTAGAGCGTTCCGCCGGCATGCACAAAGAGCCAGCCATCGCCGACGAGGCGTTGCATGATAAACCCCTCGCCGCCAAAAAGCCCGACGCCAAAACGTTTTTGAAACGCGATCCCGATGCTCACGCCTTTCGCCGCGCAGAGAAAAGAATCCTTCTGCGCGATCAGCTCACCGCCAATTTCGCTGAGATGGATCGGAAGGATTTTTCCCGGATACGGCGCGCCGAATGCGACGCGCTTCTTCCCTGCACCTTGGTTTTGAAAAACCGTCATGAACAGAGACTCACCGGTCAGGAGACGCTTGCCGGCGCCGAGCAGCGCGCCCATCACGCCGGTCGCCTGCCGCGAGCCGTCACCAAAGATCGTCTCCATCGCGATGCACTCGTCCATAAACATCATTCCGCCCGCTTCCGCGACCACGGCTTCGTTCGGATCGAGCTCAATTTCGACGAACTGCATGTCGTCGCCGTGTATCTTATAGTCGATCTCGTGCATGGAATTCATAGCGGGTGACGTTGCTTTGGTTGACGGCTGATTCAAGACGATCGTCGCTATCGTTTCAACATCGCTCGGACCAGCCGGTCGTCACCGTCGTTTGGGGCTGGCTTTAATCCGAGCGCGGCGCAGAGAAGGTTATAAATGTGGATGTTCTCCACCGGCTCCGTGACAACGCCTTTTCGGAACGATGGGCCGCTCGCAATGAGAATGCCATGCATCGATTGAAGAGCCGGATCATACCCGTGATCCCCGCGCAATGGCTGACCGGACTTGCGTGGGAGCCGAGAGGTGGCGCGGGTCTCGCACCGCCAGCCTTCGTCCGGCAGTATCCACAAAGGCGAGATGCGCGGGTTGTCCGCAAAATGAAAACGCGCCGGCAGACTTTCAGCGCGATAGACTTTGGCGTGGGGGATTTTCGCGAGCGATTTTTCGAGCGCGGCAACATCGCCATCGCGTGGACGGAGGCTAACGGTCGAGCCGGAGTCGTCGATCTGGACGTTTTTGAGGTCGAGATAGTCGTCGAGGCTCAGCAGATGTTCGGGCGAGACGGAGGTCATGCCGTGATCGGAGACAAGGACGAAGTTGGGCGTCACGCCGATGCGCGCGAGCCGTGATTTCAACTCACCGACCTGGGTGTCGATCTGCTTGATCGCGGCGACAATTTCCGGCGAGTCGGGTCCGTAATCATGGCCGACGGAGTTCGCTTCCTCGATATAGAACGTGACGACGGACGGACGCTCCGCTTCGGGGCGCTTGAACCAGCCGAGCACCGTTTCGAGCCGCTCCTCGAACGTCGTGTTGAAATAATCGAACGGCTTCCAATAGGTCGCATGCCGCCCCTCGATCGCCGCTTCGGAGCCCGGCCAGTAGGAGCACGCGCTCAAGCGGCCCTGCTTCACGGCTGTGATCCAGATCGGCTCGCCACCCCACCACTGCGGTTCCCGGGAGGATTTGGGCGTGGTGTAATAAAAAAATTCGCCGGTCCGCGGATCAAACATGTGGTTGTTCACGATGCCGTGGTGTGCAGGATAAAGGCCCGTGACGATCGAGTAGTGGTTCGGAAACGTGTTACTCGGAAAAACCGAGATCAACGCGCGCGCGGATGCGCCTTCGCGCTTCAGCCGTCGGAGATTCGGCGTTTCAGCGGGATGAAGATCGCAATAGTCCCAGCGAAAACCGTCCATTGAGATGAGGATTAGCGGCGGCGGATTCGACGCCGCGCACGCGATCACTGCGAAAGTGACGAAAATAAAAGTGACGAGAGCTGATCGAAATTTCATATTTTTAATGCGACAAGCGTGGCTCCCCATGAACCGGTACGCTCGTCGCCGAGGCGAAACGATTTGACCAGTGGCGAACGGCGCAGCAGCGCGTGAACGGTGGTGCGCAGAGTGCCGGTGCCTTTGCCGTGAATGATGCGCACCTCCGAAAGTCCTTTCGCAGCGCACTCGGCGAGATAGGCGGGAATCAGTTCCCCTAGATCGGCCGGCCGAAACGTGTGCAGATCCAACTCGTCCGTTATTGGCAGACGGACGGGCGTGTCTTCAGGTGCAGCCGACTCCGTCACGGCGGCGGTGGTGGCGGGAGCTCTGCGTCAGCGCCGGTGTCTGGCGATGGCGTCGCCGGTGTGGGCAGCGGATCGACGGGAGTGGCCGGAGTAATCGTGGCGGCCGGCGCGACCGGCTTGGATTTGTCCTGGAGCGCGTTTCGAATTGTTTCCTGGATACTGGGGGTGTCCGGAACTTCGTCGATGGCGCGCTTGATCTCCTGCTCGACTTCGTTGGCCGCTTTCTTGAATTCGCGGAGGGACTTGCCGATCCCCTTGGCGAGCTGCGGCATCTTGTCGCCTCCGAACAGCAGAAGCACCACGAGGAGAATGAGCATCATTTCCCCGCCGCCGAAATCGGGCAGCAGACCTACGGGAAGAAGGAGAAACGACATAGCTGAATCAGATGTGGATTTGGCAAAAAGGTAAGGTCAAAAAATAGATTTCGCCCGTGGGCATTATTTAACCTTTAGATGAACCGTAAATGTTGCCGTTTCACCCGGCGTCACCAGCTGTAAACCTCGGTGGTGTTCAGGCGCGTTCGGTGGCCCCATCCATGGTTCGACGCAGTAAAATGGCGACTGATCATCCGCGGTCCACGTGACGACCGTCGTGTCGGTCGGCGGAATTTTTTCCGTGCCGATACGAATGACCACACCGCCGGACCGGCCTTGCTCGCCGAACCGCACCTCGTTGCTTTTCAGCCTGGTATGAAGCGTGTCGATCAGCGCGGGATTCGACAGCGTCTCGTCGGCTTGCAATTGCGGGCCTGTCACGAGTTGGCCAGTCGCGTCTTGTTTCAATCGTTCGGTGGCCGGAATCCGAATCAAGTAGTCGGCTCGCGTAGAGCCTTCGTGCCAGGGAACGGTGAAATAAAAATGGTGCCCTGGGCTCCACGGCACGGGCTCCTGGCCTAAGTTCTTCAGGGTAAATTCGCAGGCGAGCCCAAACGATTCGAAACGGTAAGTAACGACGAATTCGTAATCGTACGGGTAACAATCGCGCGCTTCGGCGTCCGGAACGAGCTGGGCCGCGAAACCGCGTGCGTCCAGCCAGACGACTTTGAACGTTCCCTGCCGAGCGAAACCATGCTGCGGCATCGGCCGCCGGATACCGTCCGGAGCACGCCAGAAATTCTGTTCTCCCCGATCAAACGTGCGTGCGCTGAAAGGGAAAAGAATCGGATTTCCGCCCCGGATGCGATGGAACTGCTCCAACGAGTTTATCTCGGGCCAGTAGATCACGTCGCGAACCGAACCATCGCCGAGCGTGACGTTCCAGTTCATGAGGCGCGCACCATGTTCCGGAAGTGCCAGGAACGTCGACGACCCCACTTGCCAGCGCCTGAGCGTTTGCCCGAGATAGGAGATGGTTTCCATGACAGCATAGATCTACCGGACCGACCGAAGGTGCAGCAAAATCTTTCTGCAAAATGGACATCTGACGGAGGCGAAGCCGCGGAATAGGATGACAGCGGGTCAAACCATCTGCCATTCGCTCTAAAACGAATAGTTGGAAACACCACAGCTCATTCCAGATAGCCGATGCTTGCGCCCGGATTTTAGGATTGTAGCATCAAGCCTGTGACCTCCCGCTTTTTACTCGGCTTCCTGGTTGGCTGGCTGACGTTGGTCGGGGTTGCTGCTCACGCGTCCGAATTGAACGTGCCCGGTAGGTCTAAAGCGGCGGTGGTGGTGATTCCAGTTCGGGACCAGATTGCGCGGCCGGTTTTGTATATCTTGCGACGCGGCTTGAAAGAGGCGATCGCCGAAAAAGCCGACGTCGTTGTCCTCGACATCAAGACGCCGGGAGGCGCTCTTGATGTGACCTTCGAGATGTTGGAGGCGATGGAAAAGTTTCCGGGTCTGAAGATCGCGTTTGTTAATGACCAAGCGCTGTCAGCAGGTGCTTTTATTTCTGCAACCGCCGACGAAATATGGTTCGCCCCCCGCGGAAAAATCGGAGCGGCAGCGCCCGTCAATGCGACGGGTCAAGACATCGATAAGACGATGAAGCAAAAAATCGTGAGCTATCTCAAAGCCGAAGTGCGTTCGCTCTCGGAGGGGAAAGGCTTCCGCGGCCAGGTGATCTCCGCGATGATTGATGAAGATTACGAACTCAAGATCGGTGAGAAGGTAATCAAACCGAAAGGCGAATTGCTCACGTTGACCGCTTCCGAAGCGAGCGCGACCTATGGTGATCCGCCGCAACCGCTCCTGTCCGCGGGCACAGCCAAAGACATTAACGATCTCCTTACGCAGAAATTTGGCGCTCGGGCCTACACCGTAAAAACGCTCGAGATCACCTGGTCGGAGCGTCTCGCCGTGTTGCTGAATTCGATTTCGCCGGTGTTGCTCGGGCTCGGCTTGCTCGCTTTGTTCATCGAATTCAAGACGCCGGGATTCGGCGTGTTCGGAATTACCGGAATTGCGCTGCTCGGCGTGGTTTTCTTGGGGAATTTTGTGGCGGGACTTTCCGGGCACGAACCGATTTTGATTTTCGCCTTAGGCGTGCTGCTGGTTGGGGTGGAGCTTTTCTTTTTCCCGGGCACTGTCGTCATGGCGCTTTTGGGACTGGTCCTGATGTTTGGGTCGCTGCTCTGGTCAATGGCGGATATTTGGCCCGAACAGCCGCTGGTACTTTCAGGAGACCTGCTAGTTGTACCGATGCAAAAGTTGCTCCTTGCGCTGGTGATTGCCGGCGTCGGTGTGGCGCTGATTGCGCGCTTTTTGCCGCACGGTTGGATTTGGAGTCGCTTGGCCGTGGGCGGCGCAGTGCGGGGAGCTGGCGTTCCGACTGAGGTTCTCCAGGAGCAAGAATCACTGTTGGGTCGAGAGGGTGTGGCCGCGACCGATTTGTTTCCCAGCGGACAGGTCGACATCGACGGGCGGCGCTATGAGGCGCGGCTCGAGGTGGGCTTTGCAAGAGCGGGGACTCCCGTGCGTGTTATGCGGCGGACGGATTTTAATCTTATCGTAGAGGAGAAAAAAACGTGACCACCGTCCTGATACTATTTGCTGCCGGTCTAGTATTGGTTGCCGTGGAAGTTTTCGTGCCAGGCGGATTGCTCGGTTTCCTTGGAGGCCTTTGCCTTCTTGGTGGCGTGGTAGCGGCGTTCATGGACTTTGGTGCGGTGGGTGGTTCACTCGCCACGGCCATCGCGCTGGTGATCGGTGGAGTCACGCTCTATTTTGAATTCGTCATTTTGCCGAGGACTGGCCTCGCGCGAAAGTTCTCGATGGCCACGACGCAGGCGGCGCGCAGCCAGCCGGACGTGGCGGATCGCACGGCGGTCATGGGTCGCGACGCCACCGCCGTCACGATGCTGGCGCCAAGCGGATACGTGGAACTCGACGGCCGCCGCTATGAGGCATTCTGCCAATCCGGCCAGGTCTCCGCGGGCGCGCGCCTTCGGGTGGTCGAGGTTGATAATTTTCGTCTCGTTGTAACCCAAATCAAGGAATCCTCATGAGTCTGACCGTAATCATTTTGGTGTTTGTCGGCATTTTCGTCCTCATCGTCGGCGCCATCGTTTTTAGTTTAATCGGCGCATTCGTGAAGGCGCTCTTCAACGGCGCCGCGGTGCCGATGTCGAAACTGGTCGCACTCAAACTCGCGAGTATTCCTTACAGTTTGATCGTGGATGCACGCATCACCGCGGTTCGCGCGGGCATCAACGTGTCGGCGGACCAAATCGCGTCGCACTTTCAGGCGGGTGGCAATGTTGTGCCGACGGTGCAGGCGCTGATTGCGGCGCAAAAGGCAGGTATCACGTTGCCGTGGGACCGTGCGTGCGCGATCGACCTCGCGACCAAGGGCTCGGGCAAATCCGTGGTCGAGGCGGTGCGCACGTCGGTTGATCCAAAAGTAATCGATTGTCCGAATCCGGAGAGCGGACGCACGACGATCGATGGCGTCGCCAAGGACGGCATTCAGGTGAAAGTGAAAGCGCGTGTCACCGTGCGCACGAATCTCGATCGTTTTGTCGGCGGCGCAAAAGAGGAGACGATCGTCGCTCGTGTCGGTGAAGGCATCGTTTCCACGATTGGTTCGTCGGAGACCTACAAGATCGTATTGGAGTCACCGGATAGTATTTCGAAAACGGTGCTGCACCGCGGGCTCGATGTGGGCTCGGCGTTTGAAATTCTGTCGATCGATATCGCCGATGTGGACGTTGGCGAAAACGTTGGGGCGAAACTGCAGGAAGCCCAGGCACAGGCCAACAAATCGATCGCGCAGGCGCAGGCGGAAATTCGCCGCGCCGCCGCCGTGGCACTCGAACAGGAGATGAAGGCCCGCGTGCAGGAGATGCAGGCAAAGGTCGTCGAGGCGCAGGCGCAAGTCCCGCTCGCGATGGCGGAGGCGTTTCGCTCCGGCCGGCTCGGCGTGATGGATTACTATAAGATGGAAAACATCCAATCCGACACGGCGATGCGGACCACGATCTCGCGTCCTGAGGAAAAGAAGTAAGATCAACCTGAGAGACGGCTGCATCCGGATAAAAACTACGGCTGCCGCCGCCTCCCTGCCTTCATCATGAAGTGGGTTCTCGAGCATCTTCAGATCGTCATCGCGGCTGCGGCTGCGATTGCGTATTACATCAATCGGAGCCGCGGTGCAGCTAACGGAAGTGCCGACGGAAACGCTCGGGAAGCGACCATGCCGCGCGAAAGCGAGGAACAGGTAGAGCGCACCCGTCGGGTTCAGGCCGAAATCCGAAAGAAGATTGCGGAGCGCCGCGGTGGCGGAGTTGAGCAGAGGCCGTCGACGACGATCCGTGAGCGGATTCCTCCTCTGGTCCGTCCGGCGCAGACGCCGCCGCTTGATCCGTTCGGCGGGCCGATGCGACGAATTATAAGAGAGCTCGAGGAAGCCGCAGAGAAGCGGCTTGAATCGCAGCCGGATCCGGAAGAGGCCGCCCGTGCCGCTGCGGTGGAACGGCAACAACGGCTCGCTTCAGAAATGCGCGTGCTCGAAGCCCAACGCTTAGCCGAACAAAAGCGTGCCCAAGGCATTGCGGCGATGACGAAGAGAACGCAGTCCGACTCCGTTCGCCTCGGTTCGCTTCCAGCGGACGACATTCGGTCTGGGCTGCGCGATCCCCGAGAGTTGCGACGCGCGATTGTGCTCCGTGAAATTCTTGGTGCGCCGGTAGCTTTTCGTTGAAGACGCCCCGTGATGTTTTTTTTCGAACACGATGGCGCGCGTCGCGCCTCGCGAGACATTGAATACAATGAAGCGGTAGGGCGAAGCGTCCCGCTGAGCCGTAGTTTGTTTATCTGTCCGAGCGGCTCACCAAGGACGGTTCGCCCTACCCACGCGGGAAAGGTTCGATTCAGCGCACACCTTTGCAGGCACGCTTCGCAGCGGTCTTACGCCAACCGACCTGTACTCACGGTCCGATCTGCACGCGACTATAACCCGTGATGCCTTTGTCCCGGATATTCTGCGTCCGCCCGTTTTCCTCCAAAGCTACGTTCTCCAAAGCGGTCGCCGTCAGGTAAAGCGCACCCCTTTTCGGGACAACGCGACGTTCGCCGCGCGAGAGCGTAACGTCAGGCAGCAAGACTTCGCCGGCGGTTCCGTCAGGGTTCTTGACCTTCACGCTCAGACGGACCGTATCGAGCGCGATAATGGTAATGGTTGGCTCGGAAGCTTGGACAATTGATCCGGCTGCAGTCGCGGTTGACGGCGTCGGTTTGGACGTGGTCGTCGCGCTTTTGACCAGGAAAATAAGTCCCCAGATAACAAATACGCCAACCAGGGCGATCCCGGCCCATTTGCCGACTTTAAAGACCAGCGCCGGGTCGATGTTGGTTCCGGGAGACGTGCCTACTCGTCGGCCGGCACCGGTTGTGCGCCGTGCCGGTTGAACAACGGGCGCCGGTTCTTGCGCCACGGCGGCAGCTGGCTCGCCTCGCTCATCGGCCGATACGATGGACACGTCCATGCGACCATAGATCTCGCGGCTGGGCTGACGCGGTCTCGCTTCGCCGCGTCCGAGCGCCGCGTAGTCATTGATAATGCGGTCGGCAGGCAGCCGCAAAAAATGGGCGTAGGTGCGTAGAAAGCCCCGCACATAAAGCTCGGTCAGATTGATGTCGAACTGGTTGTTCTCAAATTTGCTGAGGTAGTCGCCACGAATCTTGGTGGCTTCGGCCGCTTCACGAATGGAGATGCCTTTTTTCTTCCGGGCTTCTTCAAGGCGTTCGCCGATAGTCTGCATGGGGTTCAGTTAGGAGGTTTGAGCGAGAAGGGAAAGCGGAATTGTTCCCGCTAATCACGCTAATGTAGCGAATGCTCCTGGCCCAAATCTATTCGCGTAAATTCGCGTGACAGGCGGGCAAACTCAGAGCGAGTCGAGATCGGCGAGGATCTCGCGAGGACTGGAACCGTTTTCTGGGCCGACAATTCCTTTTTCCTCCATGATCTCCATGATCCGCGCCGCGCGATTATAACCAATGCGGAGACGACGTTGGAGCATCGACGTCGAGGCGCGTTTCGATGACCTCAGCACATCGAGCGCTTGATTGTACAACTCCTCGTCATCGCCGAGATCGTCATCATTGTCCTCGTCGTCTTCATCGTCCTCTTTTGCGGCACGATCGATATGTTGCTGAACCGAGACGGCGTACTGAGGCGGACCATTGCGCTTAAGGTATTCGACCAGCTCGATCACTTCCTCGTCCGACACGAAAGCGCCTTGCGCCCGAACCAGCCGCGATGTTCCTGGAGGCGAGAAAAGCATGTCGCCGCGGCCGATCAGGGTGTCGGCTCCCTTCACATCGAGAATCGTCCGCGAGTCCACTTGCGAGGCGACTTGGAATGCGATGCGCGAGGGGAGGTTGGCTTTGATCACGCCGGTGATGACGTTAACCGACGGACGCTGCGTCGCGATGATCAGATGAATGCCGGCCGCGCGCGCGAGTTGCGCGAGCCGCGCGATGCTCGTTTCGATTTCGGCAGGGGCCACCATCATCAAGTCCGCGAGCTCATCAATAATCGCGACGATGTAGGGCAGCCGCTCGGGGATTTCGATGTCATCAACGGGCGGCGTTATGCCCTCGAGGGTTGGTTGCGCCTCTACGGGCGGAAACTCCGGAGTGGCGTGCTTCTTTCGCGAATTGAAGCCGAGGATATTGCGGACATTGCATTTGGCGAAAATCTGGTAGCGCTGCTCCATTTCGGCGAGCAGCCACTTGAGCGCACCGGGCACTTTTTTAGGTTCCGTGACGACCGGGATGAGCATGTGCGGGAGCGCGTTGAAAATTTTCAACTCGACCACCTTGGGATCCACCATGATGAGCCGGACATCCTTCGGTGAGGCGCTATAAACGATGGAAGCCACAATCGAGTTAATGCACACCGACTTGCCCGAGCCGGTCGCGCCGGCGATAAGCAAATGGGGCATCTTCGTGAGATCGGAGATGAGTGGTTTTCCGGATACATCTTTTCCCAGCGCAATCGGCAGTTCGGCGCGCGCATTGGTCCAATCGTCGCTCTCCAAAATTTCGCGCATCCCGACCGGCGTCGCATGCTGATTCGGAACTTCCACGCCGACGGCCGCCTTGCCCGGAATGGGCGCGAGGATGCGGACCGATTGAGCCCGCATGCCCAAGGCAATGTTCTTATCAAGTCCGGCGATTTTTTCAACGCGCACGCCGGCTGCGGGAACCACCTCGTAGCGCGTGATCACGGGCCCGACGTGAATTTCGCCCAGAGTAACTTCGACGCCGAATTCGCTGAGGATGCGAAGCAGGTTTTCCGCGTTGCGGCGGTGTTCCTCTTCGCTGTTAGCGGCGGTCGGTTTAACCTGGTCTTTCAACAACGTGAGCGGCGGAAATTCGTAGGTCTTGTCCTCGCTTCGAGTCGGGAGCGTCACCGTTTTGGCCTTCTTCGTCTCCTCAGGCTTTACGATGTTAAGTTCAATTTTTACTGGGACCTCCGCCGGTCTGGCGGGCAGAAAGGTTTCCGACGTACTGCTTGATTTCGGCGGCGCAGATTTTGGTACGCCGATGACAGAGACCGGCTCGGTGGGAGTGGCGGTGCCAGGCGTTTTCGCGAGCGGGTCGTGCTGGATTTTCGGCAGCGTCATCTTTTTGCCGGCGGG
>DAITQE010000005.1:0-8132 GCA_036833235.1 Opitutus sp. | reverse complement strand
GTGTCGGCGGTGGCGGCAAATCTGCGGCGGCGATAGCGCCCGGGGATTTCGATTTTGCGCGATTGGCGCGCGCTTTCTGACGCTCGGCGGCAAGCTCGGCTTTGCGCTTCGCGCGGGAATCGCGCCATGCATGAAAAGCGGCGAGATAGCGTTCCAGTTCACCGCCGACGTCTTTTGTGAAAATGAAAACCAACGCGGACAAATAGACCGTCGCGAGCAAGAGCCCGGAGCCGAAGAGACCAATCAAGTCGCTCAAGGCTCGATGGTAGATCACCTTTCCGAGGAGACCACCAAGGCCGTTTGGAAACCATTCAGTGTCCCCAAAATCGAACAGGGCGGCGAGTCCAGACAGCGCCAGAATCGAGATCAGCATTGCAAGCAAGCGCGCGCCGCTCAATCGCCGGGAATTGCGAATCGAGACGTAAAGTATCCAAAAAAGGAACAACGGCACGAGCACCGTGCTGACGCCAACGACGTACAGCATGCACCACGCGGTGTTTGCGCCGAGTGTTCCAACGATGTTGGTGCCCGTCGCGTGCGAGCCGCCCCACGTGACTTGATTCGGGCTGTAGTCGACCAACGCCACTGTCAGACACGGGCCCAGTACGAAGCAGATGACCGCCGCTATCCAGTTAGGCTGGTAACGTGGTCCTTTGAAGGAAGGACTACCGTTTGAGTTTGAAGTCTCAGACTTGGGCATTTGTGTGGGCCGACCGCAATCGGAAGGAGTCGAAGCTAAGCGTCCCACCGGTCAAATGTAAACGTCCCGCGAGCATCCGGGAGAAACTTATCCAATCTTTTATGCGAGACATCGTTCGATTTGAACCGCTCTATCAAGACCGCGTTTGGGGTGGCCGCGCGCTCGAAACCGCGTTCGGTCGCAGGTTGCCCGCGGGCCATCCGATTGGCGAAAGCTGGGAAATTGTCGATCGTCCAGAAGCACAATCAGTGGTACGCACCGGCAGTTACCGTGGTACAACGCTGCGGTCGTTGATCGAAAATCACGGAGGCGAGGTGATGGGGCCGACATGGCCGACGTCGAAGCCATTTCCGATTCTGGTGAAATGGCTCGATTGCCGTGAGCGGCTCAGTCTGCAAGTCCATCCGCCGGCCTCGGTCGCGGCGGAGCTGAAGGGCGAACCCAAGACTGAAAACTGGTACATCGCGCATTCGACCGCCGACGCGCATTTGCTGGTGGGCTTACGGCGCGGAGTCACGCGTCAGCTGTTTGAACGCGCGATTGCGGACAACACCCTCGAGAAATGCATTCACCATTTCAAAGTCGCGTCCGGTGACTCGATTCTCGTGCACAGCGGACAAGTGCACGCGATCGATGCAGGAAATGTGATTTTGGAGATTCAGCAGAATTCGGATACGACTTACCGGGTTTACGATTGGGGGCGCGTCGGTTTGGACGGGAAGCCACGGCAGCTTCATATTGAACAATCATTACGTTCAATTCAATGGGATGATTTTGAGCCGGCGCCGGTCCGCGGCGCGCCAACGTCAGGGGTTATTGCGGATTGCCCAGAGTTTTCCATTCGGCGCGTGGTACTGGGAGCAGGGGAGCGCTTTTCGCTGAGAGCAGGTGAACAGCCGCGTTTGCTGAGCGTGGTGAGCGGCTCGGTGCGCGTCGGTGGTGAAAACGGCGCCGCAGGCAAGGCGACGGTCGAACTGCTGCCGCCGGGTGAGAATGTACTGCTGCCGTGTTCCGGTGCGTTCACGTTTGTCGCGGCGACGACTTCGATCATGCTCGTGACGGAGAACTTCGTGTGAGCTGGGCGAACGACCGAGATCGGCCGATGGAGACGCGCTCCACGGGAGGCGTTCACCGCAACGGGTTGAATCGGGCGCCTCGCGCGGCCCGCGGCGGTGCAATCTTCAAACTGCTGGTTCTGTTGGTCGTCGTCTTCGCCTTCGCCGCGCTCGCGTGGATGCTGCTTTTACCCGTGGTTGTGACAACCCAGCTGCGGGCGCGGACGGGGTTTGATGCGACAGTTAAAAAGATCGCGGTCAATCCGCTAACCGGGACGGTCCTGCTGCAGGGGTTCATCGTAACGAACCCTCCGACATTTCCGGTGCATGAGTTTTTCGAGGTTCGGGAATTTCGCGCGAATGCGGACGTGTTATCCCTTTTTACCGACCGGCCGATCTTCGCATCCATGGTGGTGGACATCGCGCAGGTGACACTCGTCAAACGCGACGATGGCATGACCAACGCGGAGGCATTCCAACGTAATTCGGAAACGGCTCGAGACGGCAAACCGCGGCCGCCGAGTTCGGCGCCGCCGAAGCAGTTTCTGATTCGTCGCCTGCAGCTGCGTATTGATCGTTTGGTGATTGTGGATCACAGCCTCCGCAAGCCCCGGGTCCGGGATTTTCCTTTGGCCATTAACCAACGCTACATGGACGTGACGGACCCGGCGCAATTGATGGCGCCCAAAGTTCTGCAAGACCTCGCGCCCATTGCCGCAGCAGTGAGCGGGTTGTTGCCAGGAGATGTCGGCAAGATGTTCGGTGACGCTGCTAAATCGGGTGCGGAGGTGTTAGAAAGCGCCGGTCGGGAGACGACGGCTAAAGCAAAACGGTTTTTCGACGCGCTTGAAGAAAGCAAAAAGCCATAGTTGAATGGTGGTTTCCTATGTCTTCCGAATCCGCTGATATTATCAACCCGACCCAAACCAACGCCGCTGAGGGAGCAGATGCATCGACACCCCCGTCCGAAACCACGCCGGAGCCAACGCCCGCGTCGCCGTCTGATGAATTAGCTGCCGCCAAAAAGGAGGCGGCGGAAAATTATAACCGCTACCTTCGTGCTGTCGCCGACTTGGAGAATTTCCGCCGCAGGACGGTGCGCGAAAAAGATGAGCTGCGGCAGTTCGCGGCGTCAGGCGTGCTCGAGGATCTCCTGCCCATCGTAGACAATTTGGTTTTAGCCCTGAATGCGGCCAAACAGCCTACGGCAGATGTTAAGACAATTACCGGCGGGGTGGAGATGGTGTTGAGCCAACTGAAAACAGCGCTCGCAAACCGCGGTCTTAAAGAGATCAATCCGGTCGGTCAGCCTTTTGACGCGAACTTGCATGAATCCATTTCTGCGCAGCCTCACGCTGACATTCCGGATGGAAACGTCGCGGCGGTCGTGCGAACGGGGTTTTCGCTCAACGGGCGGCTCTTAAGGCCGGCGTCGGTCGTGTTGTCGAGTGGCAAAGAAACGGTGGAAAAGAGCTGAAATAATGCAGCCGCATGCTTTAGCGTGCGCCGCCGCGCCTTAGTGGGCGCGGTCCCCAGGTCCAATTATCCAACATGGCGAAGGAAGATTACTACGAACTGCTCGGCGTCCAGAAGGGTGTCTCTGCGGAAGAGATGAAGAAAGCCTACCGCAAGAAGGCCGTGCAATATCACCCGGACAAGAACCCGGGTAACAAGGAGGCCGAGGAGATGTTCAAGAAAATCTCGCACGCCTACGAAGTGCTGCAGGATCCGGAGAAACGCGCCGCTTACGACCGCTATGGTCATGCCGCATTCGAAGGACCCGGAGCCGGAGGTCCCCGCGGTCCAGCGGGCGGCGGTTTCCACGATCCGTTCGATATTTTCCGCGAGGTGTTCGGTCAGCAGGGCGGCGCCGGTGGCGGCGGCATTTTTGAGGAAATGTTCGGTGGCGGCGGTGGAGGTCGTGGGGCCGGTCAAGATGGATCCGACCTACGATATGATTTGGAGATCACGCTCGAGGAATCAGCGCGAGGCGCAGAACGAGAAATCTCGTTTCGCAAACATGTGACGTGCGAACGGTGCGATGGTTCAGGAGCGGAGCCCGGCTCAAAGCGAGTGACGTGTCCGACCTGCCGAGGCGCAGGTCAGGTGCGGCGTTCAGGCGGTATTATCACCTTTACCCAAACGTGCCCGACGTGTGCCGGCACCGGGACGAAAATCGAGAAGCCCTGTTCAGTCTGTCACGGCGAAGGACGGACGCTGAAGACGACGAAGCTCAACGTTCGCATTCCTCCCGGTGTGGACAACGGTTCGCGCCTGCGTTCCACGGGCAATGGTGAAGCGGGCGTTGCTGGCGGCCAAACCGGCGATCTCTACATCGTCATCTCAGTTAAAGAGCACGAACTTTTCGAGCGGCAGGGCGACGACCTCTTCTGCGAGATTCCGATAAAATTCACGCTAGCGACGTTGGGCGGCACGATCGAAGTACCGACATTGTTCGGCAAAGCATCACTTAAGATCCCGGTCGGCACGCAAAGCGGAACCACGTTTCGTCTTCGCGACAAAGGCATGCCTTCACTGCGCGGCGGCCGGCGGGGCGATCAGTTGGTTCGCGTTCATGTCGAAGTCCCACAAACGCTCACGCCGGAACAGCGAAAGATTCTCGAAGACTTCGCGCGCATCAGTGGTGATGCGAGCGAACCGACGTCCCGAACTTTTTTTGAGAAGGCGAAGAAGTTCTTTTGAGGATCCGGGCTCAATTAGCCCGCTGCATTTGACAGCAGGCGTCAGGCCGAACGGGGAATCTCGCGTACGCCACGCTGGATCCTTCACGCGTTCAAAATGGCAGAAAGGGAAACGGAATTCAGTGGCCGTGGATCGCCAAAGCTCGTCCACGCACCCTGCGTCTTTTTTGGTTTTCTTTGATCACGAGGGAAAAAAGCTTCCCTCACATTGTGGCTAACTGATACGCCATGGTCTGCGTCGAGTCGCTGCTTTTTACCCTGCAAAAATGATGCATGCTTCGTTGCTCTCCCCTGTGCTGGCCGTCGCCGACGGCAATCCCGTTCATCTACAACTCGCATGGGTCGACTATCTCGTCCTGGCGCTCTACTTCAGCTTCGTCCTCAGCATCGGCTGGATTCTGAGGAAATACATCAAGACGAGCACCGACTTCTTCGAGTCTGGCCGCTCGCTGCCAGCGTGGATTTCCGCTCTCGGCTTTATCGGCGCGAATCTTGGCGCGCAGGAAGTCATGGGCATGGCGGCGTCAGGCGCGAAATACGGCATCGCGACCAGTCACTTTTACTGGATCGGAGCGATTCCCGCGATGGTGTTCGTGGGCATTTTCATGATGCCGTTTTACTACGGCTCGAAGGCCCGCTCGGTGCCGGAATACCTGAAGCTTCGGTTCGATGAGAAAACGCGCGTGTTCAACGCGGCATCGTTCGCGGTGATGACGGTGTTCTCCTCCGGCATCTCGATGCACGCACTCGCGCTGCTGCTGCGAGCGATCCTCGGTTGGAACTACGATCTTTGCATCGTCGTTTCGAGCGCGATCGTGCTGGTCTATATTTACACCGGTGGCCTGACATCGGCGATCTACAACGAAGTGCTGCAGTTTTTTCTAATCGTGCTCGGCTTCCTTCCGCTGGTACTGATCGGGTTGAAGGACATCGGCGGTTGGAGCGGGCTGATGGCGCAACTGGATTCCTATTCGGCGTCAAAAGGAATGCCCGGCGCGTGGAGTCATTCGTGGGCGCACATGGGAAGTACGACGGCGAATCCGATGGGCGTGGAGTGGTTCGGGCTCATGATGGGCCTCGGTTTCGTGCTGTCGTTTGGTTACTGGTGCACGGATTTCCTCGTGATCCAGCGCGCGATGGCGGCGAAGGACATGAACTCGGCGCGTCGCACACCGCTCATCGCAGCGATTCCGAAAATGATGTTTCCTGCGCTCGTGATTCTGCCGGGCATGCTCGCGATCGCGCTCTTTCACAAGGGCGGCTCGAACCTCGCTCTGCCGGTCGATGCGCACGGCACGCCGGATTACAACATGGTGGTGCCGGCGATGCTCGCGAAATATTTCCCGAACGGCCTGCTCGGCGTCGGGCTCACGGCGCTGATGGCGTCGTTCATGTCGGGCATGGCGGGCAACGTGACCGCGTTTAACACAGTGTGGACCTACGATCTCTATCAAGGCCACATCAAGAAAGACGCGACCGACGCGCACCTCGTCAAAGTCGGTCGGATCACGACGATCGTTGGCCTCTTGATCAGTGCGGGATGCGCGTATCTGGCGAAGCAATTCAACAACATCATGGACATGCTCCAGCTCGTGTTTGGCTTTGTGAACGCGCCTCTGTTTGCGATTTTTCTGTGTGGTATGTTCTGGCGGCGCGCGACAGGCCACGGTTCATTTTTTGGCCTGCTAATCGGCACCATCTCCGCCGCGATCTTCCACGGCCTGACGATTCCGGTCGGCGAAACGGCCTGGATCAAGGGCGGCTGGCTCGTCGGTGCGGACCACGCGCACACGTTCACCAGCTCGATGGCTCAAAATTTCTGGATGGCGATCTTTGCGTTCGTCGGCTGCCTGGTCGCGACGATCGTCATCTCGCTCGCCACGAAGCTCAATCGCACGGACGACCAGCTGCGCGGTCTCGTTTATTCTTTGACCGAAAAAATCAAAGATCACGATGCCGCTTGGTATGCAAAGCCTGCGACGTTGGGCGCGCTCGTGCTCGCGGCGACGATCGCACTCAACCTCATCTTCTGGTAACCCCTGACCCCTGAACGACCATGCAACTCGACGTTCGCATTCCCATCGGCTGGCTCTTTCTCACGCTTGGAATCATCCTCGTCATCTACGGATTCACGTCTGATCCCGCGATCTACGTGCAGCATTCGCTTGGCGTGAATGTGAACCTGCGCTGGGGCACGGTCTTCGCGATCTTTGGTGCGGTGGTGCTATTTATCGCGAAGCGGAAAAAGAGCTGAAGCGGCGCTTAGTTAACAGGTAGCGGTCGGAACGACCGCCGCTACCCAAGGCCCAAATGTCAATTCGATCTCGACGGGTTTTACCGTCGCGAGAGCTTCACATCCATCCACACGGCAAGGGCGAGGACGGTGCCGCGGGCGATAAACTTCAGCTCAGGCGAAACGGCTAGCAGCGTCATGCCGTTCAATAGGGACGTCATGATCAATGCGCCGAATAAAACGCCCCAGACCGTGCCCCGTCCGCCTTTGAGCGCTGTTCCGCCGATGACGCAGGCGGCAATGGCATCGAGTTCCATGAGGTCGCCGACAGTGGTCGTGGATGAACCGGAATAGGCGGTCATCATGAATCCAGTCAGCGCGACCGTGACCCCCATGAGCACGAACGCTCCGATGACGACTCGATCGACGGCGATGCCGCTCAAGACCGCCGCTTCTTCGTTGCCGCCGATCGCATAGAGATACCGGCCGAACGGTGTGTGTTGGGTAAGAAAATACACGCTGAAGGCAGTCGCACCGAGAATGAGCAGCGACAGCGGCACGCCGCGAAAACGATTGCAGATGATTGCCACCGTGACGAGCGCTGCGGTGGTCGCGACCCATTTGCCAATCGCGATCGGCGCGCCGGGCACCGCTAATTGATGGGCGCGGCGAGCAGCGCGGCCGCTGCGTTGCAACCAGCCCAACACGAGCGAAAGCCCGATCGCGACGGCTAGGCCAAGGTTGGCGGGCAGATAATAGGTCGTGAGCAGCGAGTAGAGATTGTCTTCATCGCCGCGGGAAACCGGAATCGTCGAGTTGTTGATGACAAGCCAGAACAGCCCCTTGAAAATCAAAAGACCGCCGAGGGTGATTATGAACGAAGGGATGCGCTGTTTCACGATCAGCGTTCCCATCAACGTCCAGAGCACGAGTGCCGCGGCCAGGCCTGCGAGCATCGCGAGGGGAGCCGTCCAGTTCTGTTGAAACACGAGGACTGCGGCGATTCCGCCGACCAGTCCGACACCGCTGCCGACCGACAGATCGATGTTGCCGGTGAGGATGATCATGAACATCCCGAGGGCGAGGGTCGCGACGACGGAGAACTCGATCAGGAGTTGCGTGAGATTTCGTGATCCGAGAAACGCAGGCTCTTTGACCGCGAAGAACGTCGCGATCGCCACGAGCGCGATCGGCATGGCGAGATTCTTGAAGAAGGAAGGTTTCATCGAGTTGTTTTCAGGAAGGGCGAAGGGCCAATGACGAGTTATTGGTCATTACGCCGCATTCGACGCGGCGCCATGTCCCATGGCAGCGGCGAGCAGGCGCTCTGGTGTGAACTCGGTGCGTTTGAATTCACCGCCAATGCGGCCTTCGTGAAGCATAATAATCCGATCGCTCATGCCCATCAGCTCGGGGAGTTCGCTGGAAACCAAGATCACGGC
>DAITQE010000004.1:0-20550 GCA_036833235.1 Opitutus sp. | reverse complement strand
ACACGGTGCCACTTCCTCCGGCTCTCCCGCGCGGTTCATGGGTACGTCGGAGCCAAATGCGGATACCTTGTCCTTGGGAAAACTTGCGGGAATCAAGGGCGTCCAAATCGGACCGGGTGCGACGGCGTTTACGCGAATACCTTTTTCCGCGAGCGACAACGCCAGCGATCGTGTGAAAGAAACGATCGCCCCTTTCGTCGCGCTATAATCAAGCAACTGCGCACTGCCTTTGTACGCCGTGACCGAGGTCGTGTTGATGATGGCAGCCCCAGGCTTGAGATACGGCAACGCGGCACGGGTAAGATAGAAATACGCAAAAATGTTCGTACGAAATGTCCGTTGTAGCTGCTCGTCCGTGATCTTTTCGAGTGACGGTTGGGGATGCTGCTCCGCGGCATTGTTAACCAAAATGTCGATACGCTCGAACTTCGCGAGGGTCGCGGTCACGAACTTTTCGCATTCGCGCGAATCGCCGGCATCGCCGGGCAGCAGCAGGCAGGAGCGCCCGAGTTCCTCGATGCGCTTGCGCGTCTCCACCGCGTCCGTGTGCTCTTCGAGGTAACCCAACGCGACCTGGGCGCCTTCCTTGGCGTACGCGAGCGCGACCGCCCGGCCAATGCCGCTGTCGCCGCCGGTAATAATCGCCGTTTTGCCGGCCAGCCGGCCGCTGCCCCTCAGATGCGAATTTTCACTGACCGGCCGCGGTGTCATGACAGACTCGATACCGGGTTGATGCGACTGTGTTTGGGGAGGATGCGTCTTCATGCGAAAATGTTTACAGTAGATCGAGGGCTCCTTCCATGAAATCGGGGATCAAACCGGCGCGGCGGTGGGGAGATCTCGGGTCAAAATATTTTCGCCGGCGGGGATGTCGCGGAGCGCGAGCAAGCTCGCTGCCTACAGCAATACCTCCTGCTGTAGCCGGCCTCGCTGAGGCCGGTCCGGGGCCACCGTCCCCGGCTACATCGAACCTATCTCTTCCCGTCCGGAGCAAAACGCGTTTTGCAGTTTGAGGCTGAATCGTTCGACTTAAACAATACCTTCGCTCTTCACCCACTGAATCGCATGCCGAACTAACTCGGTGCCGCTTTCCAAACGCAGTTTCAGCTTCAGGTGCTCGCGATAGGAATCGATGGTCTTGACGCTGAGATTAAGCTTCGAAGCGATTTGACGGGTGCCGTAACCGTTGCCGATGAGTTGGAATACTTCCATCTCGCGATCGCTCAGCGTGTCGATCGAGAAAACGACTTCCTCTTTCCGGTTGTTCACCAGCCGGTGGAGCATTTTCTCTTTCATCTTATCGCTGAGATAGAGTTCGCCCGAGAGCACGCGACGGATTGCAGTTAAAATCTTGGCGCTCGCCTCGTGCTTCATGATGTAGCCCTTGGCGCCGGCACGCAGAGCACGTTCAGCGAACAGACTTTCATCGTGCATCGACATGATCAGCACCGGCATTTCCGGACGCAACGCCTTCAAATGTTTCATCAGCTCGATGCCGCTGGTCGTCTTTAGCGTGATGTCCACCAACGCGACATCCGGCGTGAGTTTTTGAATCATATCGATCGCCACCGGCGCGCTGTCCGCTTCACCGCAAACGGTGAGATCGCGCTCCTGATTGATCAGGACCGCCACGCCCTGACGGGTGATCGGATGGTCATCGACAAGAAAGATGCGCCGCTTCGGCGTCGCCGGATTGCCGTTCGACGAGGTCTCGGGGTCTGGATTCGTTTTCATTTCGCAGAACTACTCGTAAACAGAACACTTATCTGGGTTCCCCGTTCGGGGATAGATTCGATGGAAAAAGTGCCGCCGATCATATTCGCCCGATAGCTCATAAGGCGTAAGCCGGCTCCAGCTCCGGAGCCAGCCCGCACAGCGTCCACATCGAAGCCCTTCCCATCGTCCTTGATTGTGAGGCGATGCTGGCGTCCGTCCTGGGCCAACGTGACGACGATCCGGCGTGCGCCCCCGTGACGCGTGGCATTGTGGATCGCCTCCTGGGTGATACGATAGAGGTGAACGGCTGTCAGGTGTTCACAGTGCGGGGGAGTTCCTTCCGTCCGACAACGAACCTCGATCCCATGCAGCACCTGAGCCTGGTAGGTCAGGTCCTCCAATGCGAACTCCAGACTGTTTTTCTCGAGTTGCACGGGAGACAGCCCACGAGCAAGCGCGCGACTCTGGGAAACCGCCTCGCTGGCGAGCCGGGCGATGAGGTCGGAGTTTTCGATCTCCTCTGGCGCGCTTTTTTTCAGTCGATCGCGAAGCGCGGCCGCGAGACAGGCAATGCCAGTGAGTTGCTGACCGAGCCCATCGTGCAAGTCCGCGCCGATCCGCTGCTGTTCTGCGTCACTAATGGTGAGAAGCTGTTGCTCCAGCCATCTGCGTTCGCTGACGTCACGGGCGAAAAAAGTGGCTTCCGTGTGCCGAACGGAATCCGGCGTGACGAAAAACTCCACCTGCCATTCCTTGTCCTCAATGGTTCCTGTAAGCGTGAAACTAGCAGACTCTCCGCGCCGCAGTGCACCCGCAATTGCCGGCGCGCATTGCGGGAAACGCTCGACCAACTTCGCGCCGACCAAATCCTCCGAACGGAGACCCATCCGCGCCAAGCCAGTGCCTTGCGCCTCGACCACCTGGCCTTCGGCGTCGAGTCGCCCCGCCATGGCAGGAAGGCTCCGCATGATACTGCTCAATAACTGCGCCTGCCGATTGCGCTCCGCCTCCGCTTCGATCCGGTCGGTCACATCGATTCCGAGTAAAATCGCGCCACTGCCCCGCACCGCATCGAAGCGCACGTGGTTATCGAAAAACCGGATGCGATCACCTTTTTGGTGACGACTTACAAAATTCGAGGCTCCGCCTTTTAATGCTGTCTCGATTTCCGCTGGATGATCACTGGAAAGCTCAAGCGCCGAACGCCCCACGAGCTCTGCGTCCGAAATTCCAATTGTTTCGAGGCCTCGCCCCTTTGTTTCCAGCAACGTGCCGTCAGCATCAAGTCGCGCCGCGACGACCGGCAGGCTGGTGAGAATGCCGTTGAGCAGAGTCGTCGTGCGCCGAAGTTCGTTCTCCGTCACCACCCGTTCGGTGATATCCACGGCCGCGATTCCTTGTAGCCGCTGTCCCTGTGCGCTGATCATGACGAACGAATTCACCAGCCAATGCCGGCCATCGTTAGAGTATGGCCAGGCCTCGACGGCGGAAGATGGCCCGGAAGGTGGGTGCAATTCGTCGCTCTTGAAAAAGCGGTGGAACAACTCGTTCTGAAAAAGGAGCGTTCCATCCTGATCCCGGATACACACGGCGCACGGAACGCTGCGCATGAACAACTCCAACTGCTGCTGGCTCTGGCGCAGAGCCGCAGTCATCGCAGCCTGGCGCATCGCGTAGCGAATCGCGCGTTCAAGCTCCGTGCCGTTCAGTCCAGTCTTGCACAGATAATCCGCTGCGCCGGCTTGGGACGCTTCCTGATCCACTTCGGGATTATCATTTCCGGTGAGCAGGATGATGGGAATCTCACAGCCGAAGGCATGCGCCTCTCGCAGCAGGTCGAGGCCAGTGCCACCGCCTAGTTGATAGTCGAAAAGGCCGACATCGAATCCACCCTTCTTGACCATCGCCTGACCCGCCGAATAGTTCGATGCCCATTCAAGCTGGTACGTGCTGCTTCCGCTCCGCCCAAGGAGGAATGACACATAACGGAAATCGTCCTCGTGATCCTCGACCACGAGCACCTTGATGGATTTGGCGGGGGCCGCGATCGGCATGCTAGTCATCAATATCAAAATGAGCGTGATTCGGTGTTGGCAAATGCTCAGCTAATGCGCGCCGGAGGATGAAGTCTCGACACTCTCCTCCTGCCCGCGAACACGGAAGGTCTCCCGCTCGGACAGCCTGCGTTCGGAGCATACAGTCGTACTGTGAGAGTCTCATGCTCGCAGTGTTGACGTTCCCGATGCTGGCACGGTTCATAATTTTCTGATAATTAATTCAGCGTTCCCCCGTGAGGGGACCCTGAGACCGCCCTGATTGCATGTGGTTCACAAAATTCGGTGCCCGGACCCGTACCTTGCGCTTTCCGTTGCGGGCTCGGTGCAATAGCTCGACAACGTGTGGCACTTACAGAACCAGCGCCAAAACCCGCGCAAATAATCAATCCTCAAGCAGCCCTGCGCGACTTCACCTTCGATTTCGAGCGACGCGTTGATTCCGTTTTCGCGGATTTTCGTTTTCCACCCGCGCCGGCGTGCTCGAGGCTCTGCTGGAGCACCGCCGCAAGATCGATCACGTTGGACGTTCGGGGCTTCTTCGGTGCCGGTGTGCTCGCCTGTCCGCCGTGCGCGATCTTGTCCTTGATCATCGCCATCAACGCGGAGCTGTAATCATCCGTGTACCGCGACGGATCCCATTTCTCCGTCATCTGTTCGACCAAAGTCTTGGCCATGTCGAGTTCCCGCGCCTGCGGCGATTTCTTGGCAGTCGGAATATCGAACTCCGCCACATCCACGAGTTCGTCAGCAAAATGCATGATTTCCAAAACGAGAGCCTCCTTCTGGGCCTTCACCGCAGCCAGATGTTGACGGGTGCGGATCACCACCTTCGCGACGCCGACCTTTTGCGTATTTTTCAACACATCGTGCAACAATCGGTAAGCGGGAGTTCCACCTTTCTCGGGAACGAGATAGTAAGGCTTTTGGAAGAACATCGGGTTTACCTCGTCCAGTTGAACGAAGTCCACGATGTCCACGGTCTGGGTCGCTTCGATATCGACGCGTTTGAAATCCTCCTCTTTCAGCACGATGAACTTACCTTTTTTGTATTCGTAGCCCTTGACGATTTGGTCCCACGGTACTTCGCGCCCATCAGCCGCTGCTACGCGCTTGTAATTAACCGGGCTTAAATCCGAAGCACGGAGCAGCCGGAAGCTGAGCTCCTCTCGGCGGGTCGCGGGGTACAGCGAAACCGGGATGTTCACCAAGCCGAAGCTGATCGAGCCTTTCCAAAGCGATCGCATCTCGAAGCGTACTCACACCTTTGCTCTGCGCCAGTCCTCGCAACCCTGATCGCTCACCGGGGTATTTCCTTAGTGGCCGCACCCCGCACGCCGCGCCACATGTCGCCTGGATGGAAGCCGCGCCCAAGTGGGGTAGATTGCCGCGTCCGGTCGCAATCCTCCTCACACTCAACCCAATTTTAGCCATGAATATGAGAAAACGCATGACTCTCGAGGGCGTGGAAGAAACTCAGCACGAGCAAATGTTGGCCGCGCGACGTCGCGACCGACGCCTCGACGAAGGTGGTTCGCCATGAAGCAGTACGCAGATTTCGCAGGGAACGCCTCAAGGTACGCTAAAAAAATTATGCACCTCATAACAAAATCCGCGCGCTTTTTTGAACGTTCCAGCGACCGCCGCGTCTTTCTCCACGTGTGTTAGGTGTTATGTTCTTTTTAGTGCAGTTCATAGTTTGTAGTTAAAGTCGGCAAGGGCGCTGGTCTAAAACCAGCGCCCTTACTGTTTTTAAGGAAGCGCGAGGCGCTCGCGGAGCGCTTGTCATGACGCCAGCGGAACTTTTTACTTTCGGGCATGCCCGATTTTCGCGCGTTTTGCAGCCCAGCCACGACCGAGCCAACCGAGATCGTTCTGTCATCCGACGAATCGCATCATCTTGTCGCCGTAAACCGGGCGCGAGTCGGCAATACCGTCGTAGCCTTTGACGGCCGCGGCACCGAATGGATCTGCGAACTCACAGCCGATCGAAAAAACGCGGCGACGCTGAAAGTGCGGTTCTCCCAAAAAGCCAAACGCCTGCCGTACGAAATCACGTTGGGTCAGGCGCTACCTAAAGGCTCGTCGATGGATTCCATCGTCCGGAAAGCGACCGAGATCGGCGCGACGCGGATCGTCCCGTTGGAAAGCGAGCGCACCCAAGTTCACCTCGATACCGACCGATCCGACCGAAAAATCGACAAGTGGCAAACGGCGGCGCTGGAAGCGGCGAAGCAATGCGGAAACCCGTTTTTGCCGGAGATCACTCCGCTGCAAAAAGCCAGCTCCTTCATGGAACAAGCGAAGGGCTACGATTTGAAATTGATCGCCTCACTTCAACCCGGCGCCAGATCGCTGAAGGAAGTTTTAGCGGGATTCCGCACGGCGAATAATAATCGCGCGCCGGTAAAGGTCCTCTGGCTGGTCGGACCTGAAGGCGACTTTACGCCCGCCGAAATGAGCATTTCACGCTCCACCGGATTCGAACCGATCACGCTTGGTCCCTTGGTTCTTCGTTGTGAAACCGCCGCCACGTACGCGCTGAGCGTTCTCAGCTACGAGCTACAAAACTGATCTCACCAAACAAGCAGGCCGCCTGCGAACGTCAGGCCTGCACCGACACTGCAGAAAATAATTTTATCCCCGTCCGTAAAGATTCCTTCTTCGGCGGCCCAGCCCAGGGCCATCGAGACGCTTGCGGCGCTCGTATTACCGTACTTCGAAATTGTTACGACGAACTTCTCGTACGGAATACCGACGCGCCGGCTCACCGCTTTTAGAATGCGCTCGTTCGCCTGATGCGGAACGATCCATGCAATATCGTCGGCCTTCAAATTTTCCCGACTCAACGTCTGTTCGATCTGTTCAGTAAATCCAACGACGGCGTGCTTGAAAACGGTGGCCCCGTCCATCTGCAGATAAAAGTGTTCTAGGTCGTCGGCCTCTCCGATCGGCCAAGGCATCCGCGCCCCACCTCCGGGGCGCTGAATCGCCTCGAACTGATCGGCGTCTCCGCCGAGGCCCATCCGGTGCAAGCGATGGCCGCAATCCGTCGCCGTCAAGATCGCCGCACCCGCGCCATCACCAAATAAAAACGCCGTCCGATGATCTTGCGGATTCGTGATGCGGGAAAGCAGCTCAGCCGTTACGACGATCAGATTCTTCGCTGTTCCGCCGAGAATAAATGTCCGGCCGACCTCCAGAGCGTAAAGCCATCCGGAGCAAGCCGCATTCAGATCAAACGCCAGCGCACGCGGAATTCCCAACTGCCGCGCCAAGGCGCTCGCCATCGACGGGACCGGTTGGTCCGGGATCAATGTCGCCATGATGATGCCGTCCATCTGTGACGCCGACATTCCCGCCTGTTTCAACGCATGCTGCACCGCGATTGCCGCCAAGTCCGTCGCGCTTTCGCCTTCCGCGGCATAGCGGCGTTCCTTGATGCCGGTGAGGCGAACCATTTCGTCCTCCGTGCGCTGGGGAAAAGCCTTTAAAATATCGATGTTGGCACGAATGCCTTTAGGGACGGCGTAGCCGACACCGGCGATGCACACGGTCGAGGATCTGGCAGTACTCATTGGCACAAGTGGGGTGGCTTAGGATTTTCGCTTCGCCAGGTAACTCACAACATCATCTCCAGATACGCGTTTCCCCGGTCCGGTCGCTTCAATGTCGGTGATCTTCGCAGGATCGAGCCCGGCTTCCTGAGCGAGCTTCGTGGCCCGCGGCGTCCAGACCAAGGCCGCAGCCGGTTTGGGCGCGGAAGGTGCCGCCGCCGCAGCCATGGAAGGCGCAGTCGGAGTCTTAGCGGCCAGATGCCGCTGGCTTTCATCGGATGTCTCGATCTGGCAAAATAGCTGACCCGACTCGAGCGTCTGCCCCGGCTGCGCCGGCACACTCACGACGACCCCGTCGCACGGACTCTCGAATTCGAACGTCGACTTGTCGCTCTCGAGGTCACCCATCCGTTGACCTTTGGTGACCCGGTCGCCCGGTTGAATTTTAACAACGATGACGTTGAGCTCGCTGACAGTGGCGCCCATCGAGGGCACGGGCACGTCGATAATGAAAGTTTCCATGGCAATCGTAGAAGAGACGCAGTCTGGGAAGCGAAGCCCGTTGGTCAAGGGAGGTGCTTTGACATCGAAGCGAGGTAAAACTTCGCACCGGTTAGCCTTGGAAGACGACCAACATCTTTTGTTTTGGAAGGTAACTTGTAGGCCGCCAGCTTGCTGGCGCGATTGAAGCGCGAGCAAGCTCGCAGCCTACGACGCAGCGGATTGCGCGATCAAAGCGACAGGCCATGGGAAGACGATGCGCGTACCCTTTTATCGGCGGACCGCTTTCCAGACCGCGATACACTGCGCCAGCAGCGCTGGGAGATCGCCGAGCGGAATCATATTGGGGCCGTCGCTGATTGCGTTGGCCGGATCCGGATGCGTTTCAATAAAAAGTCCATCTGCCCCCGCTGCGAGTGCCGCCCGTGCCAGCGGCGGCACGAATTCACGTTGCCCGCCGCTCTTGCCGCCCGCCGCGCCCGGCAATTGCACGCTGTGGGTGGCGTCAAAAATAGTGGGAAAGCCGTTTCGCCGCATGATCGGGAATGCGCGCATATCAACGACGAGATTCTGATAGCCAAACGTGGTGCCACGCTCCGTCTGCCAGATTTCCTTCGCGCCGCCTTCGCGCAATTTACCGGTCACAAACGGCATTTCCTGCGGCGAAAGAAACTGGCCTTTCTTCACGTTGACGGTTCGCCCACTGGCCGCCGCCGCGAGCAGCAAATCAGTTTGCCGACACAGAAAGGCCGGGATTTGCACAACGTCGCACACCGCAGCGACGGTTGGCACTTGTTGACGTTCATGCACGTCGGTCAAAACCGGAAAGCCGTAGTCACGCTTGATCAATGACAGCAGCCCAAGTCCTTCATCGAGGCCGGTGCCGCGATCGCCCGCCAATGAAGTACGGTTCGCTTTATCGAAGGAGCCTTTGAAAATGATCGTGAGCTCGGGTTGTGCCCGCCCGATCGCCACCAGCGATTCCGCGACGGCGCGGCAGATCTTTTCGTTCTCCAGCGAACAAGGCCCGGCAATCAGCAGCAGTTTATTAGCGTCGAAAAGCATCAGGCTTAAGCTTTCCGACGCGGCTTCTGCGGCTTCTTGCCGCCGCGGTGGCGTTTGATCGTCGCTGCGATAAAGGCCGCGAACAGCGGATGCGCCCGATTCGGTTTTGACTGGAACTCCGGGTGAAACTGCACCGCCACAAACCACGGGTGGTCTTTCAACTCAATAATCTCCACGAGATTCCGCCGCGGATTAATCCCGCTGATCACCACGCCACCGCGCTTCAGCTGGTCGACATACGCGTTGTTCACCTCGTAGCGATGGCGGTGTCGCTCGCGAATGTTTTCGGAGCCGTAGGCCTTTGCGGCGCGCGTTCCGGCCGTCAGCGCGCACTCGTAACTTCCGAGCCGCATCGTTGCACCCTTATCGATGATCTTTTTCTGCTCCTCCATCATGTTGATGACGGGGTGGCGCGGACTCGCTTCAAACTCGGTGCTGTTGGCTCCTTCAAGTTTCAGCACATTGCGCGCGTACTCGATGACTGCGATCTGCAGGCCGAGGCAAAGACCGTAGTACGGGATTTTATTTTCACGGGCGTAACGCGCCGCAGCGATTTTTCCCTCGGTACCGCGGTCGCCAAAACCTCCGGGAACGAGGATGCCATCCAAGGCTTTTAACACCGTAAGTCCGCCTTTCTTCTCCAAATCCTCGGCGTCGATCCGTACGACATTGACGCGGCAATTATTGGCAATGCCAGCGTGCGTGATCGATTCATAGACAGATTTGTACGCGTCCTGCAGCTCGATATATTTTCCGACAACGCCAATCGTGACCTCGTGCGCGGGACTAAGGATGCGATGAACGATCTGATCCCAGATATTTTTGGTTGGCGGCGGATTTTTCAGCCCAAATAGATCCAGCACGAGCTGATCCATGCCTTCGCGCTTCAACGCCAGCGGCAGTTCGTAGATCGAGTTGGCGACGTCCGCACACTCGATCACCGCCTTCACCGGCACGTTACAGAACATCGAAATTTTATCCCGCAGCCCGGCATCCAACGGGTGATCGGCGCGACAGACCAAAATGTGCGGCTGAATACCGATCTCGCGCAGCTTCGCGACCGACTGCTGCGTGGGCTTTGTCTTCAGCTCACCGGCTGCTCGCAGATAGGGAACGAGCGTAACGTGGATAAAAATCACATCGTGCGGCCCGACCTCGAGCGCGAACTGCCGCATCGCTTCGAGAAAAGGGAGCCCTTCGATGTCGCCCGTCGTCCCGCCGATTTCCGTAATAAGCACGTCGACGTCCTTGGCCGCCTGATAAATGCGCTCTTTGATCTCGTTCGTGACGTGCGGAATCACCTGCACGGTTTTGCCGAGATAATCACCGCGACGCTCTTTTTGGATGACGCTTTCGTAGATCTGGCCGGAGCTCAGGCTGTTCATCCGCGAGAGCTTTCCACTCGTGAAGCGCTCATAGTGCCCGAGATCGAGATCGGTCTCCGCGCCGTCCTCGAGGACGTACACCTCACCGTGTTGAAACGGACTCATCGTTCCCGGATCGACGTTTAGGTACGGATCGAACTTCTGGATTCGCACGGTGAGTCCGCGCAGCTCGAGGAGCGCGCCCAAGGACGCCGCTGTGAGGCCCTTGCCCAGCGACGAAACCACTCCGCCCGTCACGAAGATGTATTTCATCGGGTTGGGTAAAACGCCGTGGTCCGACGGTGACAAGAAAAAGCTCCGAAAAGCCAACTCACCGCGCAACAACGGCAAAAAGTGCGAAGCCCATAGCCTGTCCCTCAACAAGGTAGAGCCCGACCTCCGGGCGGGCTGTTTCGATTTCCGCTGAAGACGGGCTGCCCGGAAGTCGGCCCCTACCCGCCTACGCCGAAGCAAGCCGCTGATGGAGGGACGACCTCCGTGTCGTCCGGACCGAATCCCCAAATTCCCGCCGGCAATCACCACCTACTTGAAAATCAACCACACCGTCGCCGCCACGCCCGCAATCAGCACCACCACCATCAACAAATATAAACTCCATTTTAGAACCTTCGCTAAAAGCCAAATTCCCACCACCACGACAATGGTCGTGCATAGCGCCACGAACCATCGCGGATAAGCTGCGAGGGAATCCAAAAGGGTGGTCGGCGGGAGCGAGAGCGGCATTGCAACCGCCGTTAATGCGCTCTCGCCGGACCGCTCCAAGCAAAATGATTTTGATTTGCCCCCTCCTCTGCCACGAGCCCCACTGCCGCCATGCAATCAAAGCCACAGCTTCTGGCCTGGGTAACCTGCGATGGCGTGCACATCGATCCCGGCTCCGGCAAACACACCTTGCTCGGTGTGTTTTCAAATATTTCCGCGCGCCAGTTTCCGGTCACTCATCCGTTCATGATTTGGTTCCTGACGATCTGCGACTGCGCGCCCGGGGAACATCGTATCCGGATTTCAATGGGATTGGACGCCACTCAACCACAGTCGTTAATCGAGCGTCCGTTCGCGTCCCAAAGTCCTCTGCATCGCATCAATCTCATCAACGAAATCCGCAATCTCACGTTCCCACAACCCGGCGACTATTCGATCATCATCGAGATCGACGATGAGACGCTGCTCGCGACCAACCTCACGATCAGCGGCGCATAAGCGGGGACAATTCAGATCGGTTCCAACGCTTCACTCTTATGTCCTCCGTCAACAACTCTCCCATTGAACTCATCGGCGTCGGTTCGCCGATCATGGATCTCCTCGCGCCCGTTCCGGAGGCGTTTCTTCAAAATGTTCCCGGCGAAAAAGGCGGCATGGTGCTCGTGGACCACGACGAGATGCATCGGATTTTATCATTGCTCGAAATTGCACCCGCCTACTCCACCGGCGGCTCCGCCGCGAACGCCACCTTCAATGCCGCCCGCCTCGGCCTGCGCACATCATTCCTCGGTAAACTCGGGAATGATGAAATTGCCCAAAGCTACCGACGCAGCTTCGAAGCCGCTGGCGTCGATGGCTCACGATTCAAATATGCCGCGCTGCCAAATGCGCGTTGCCTCGCGCTCGTAACGCCCGACGCCCAGCGCACACTGCGCACGTGTCTCGCGGCTGCGATGACGCTCTCGCCGGCTGAAATTACGCCTGCGGATTTCGCCGGCGCGCGGCACGTCCACATGGAAGGCTACCTGGTTTTCAACCAGGCGCTCGCCGACGCAGTTCTAGCTTCGGCACGTGCTGCTGGCTGTACCGTCAGCCTCGACCTCGCCTCGTTCGATGTGATCAACGTCACGCGCGACTGGATTTTTTCGCAGCTCCACAAGGGCATTGATGTCGTTTTCGCCAACGAGGACGAAATCCGTGCACTTTATCAGGACAAAACTTCCGACTACGCCGACCTCGCCCGCCGGCTCGCCGGTCAGGGCGTGCTCGCCGCCGTAAAAATGGGCGGTGACGGCGCCTGGATCGCGCACGAGAACAAGCTTCACCGCATCGAACCTCTGGTAGTTTCCGCCGTGATCGATACGAACGGGGCCGGCGATGCCTGGGCTGCCGGTTTTCTCTTTGGCTATGTGCGCGGCTGGGCGCTGCCCGAATGTGGGGCCCTCGCGTCGCTGATCGGCGCCGAAACCGTCCGCCACCTCGGCCCCATCATCCCCGATCGTCAATGGCAGGCGATACACCCCCGCGCCATGGCCCTCGCGCCGCGCTCGGCTCGGTAATACGCGGGCACGCCAGTGATCCTTTTTTCGCTCGGCGAGCAATAGCTCGGGCACGATCACCCTACCCGGTTCTCTCCCTTCACGCCGCTTCGACCATGCTCTCGCTTCAATCGGTCACGAAACGTTATGGTGCAATCACCGCGCTCGACGACGTCTCACTCACCATCGCCCCCGGCGAATGCTTCGGACTGCTCGGTCCCAACGGCGCCGGTAAATCCACACTGATGTCGCTCGTCGCCGGCTTGCGGATACCAGAAGCTGGTACGATCACCCTCGACGGCCAGCCTCTCTCCCAAGCAGGCAGCGCCGCACGTCGCTCGCTGGGTCTCGTGCCACAGTCCATTGCGCTTTTCCCGGAGCTCACCGCGGAGGAAAATCTACGGATTTTCGGCGAACTCCAGGGGCTGCGCGGCGCGGCGTTGAAGACTCGTCTCGATGGGGCGTTCGCCGCGATTCAACTGGAAGACCGTCGCCGCGCGATCGTGAAAACATTTTCCGGCGGTATGCAACGACGACTCAATCTCGTCGCTGCGCTCCTGCACCGGCCAAAACTTCTGCTCTGCGACGAGCCAACCGTTGGTGTCGACCCGCAGTCGCGCAATGCGATCTTCGATTACCTGCAGCAACTCAACCGTGAGGGCGTGACGATCATCTATTCCACGCATTACATGGAGGAGGCGGAGCGGCTTTGCTCGCGCATCGGCGTGATCGATCACGGAAAGATCCTCGCGCTCGGCTCACTCGACGAATTGCTCACGCGTCTTCCGTTCGAAGACGAAATTACGTTTCCCGCCACGCCTTCAACCGAATCGCTCGCGAAGCAGCTGGTCGCGTTTGGAGGAGTCGTCACGACCGGCGGCACACACCGGTTCAGACCACGCCCAAACTATCCGCTCTCGGCGTTTTTTTCACTGACGGAGTCGCTTCGATTGTCGCCACGGCTGTTCGTCAGTCAGCGTCCAACGCTCGAGGCGGTATTTCTCCATCTCACCGGTCGCACCTTGCGCGACGCGTAAGCGCACGCTCACCCTCATCGCATCGCTCCCCAAAAAAAACCACGCTCCTCATGCCTCAAACACTCATTTTGCTGAGGAAAAGCCTGCTCACGTTCCGCCGCGCGAAAGCAGGGCTCATTATCACTTTCGTCGTGCCGGTCGTTTTAATCTATCTCTTCGGCCATGTCTTCGGCCTTTATCGGAACGAGTCGGGACCAAACGGAATTCCGGTTGCCGTCGTCAACGCGAGCACTGAGCCAGCCGCGAAACAACTGGTCGCCGCCTTGAAAGCCGAGAAGGCGCTTCGCGTGATCACCGACACCCAGAACACCGATGGGACGTCGCGCCCGCTGACGGAAGCCGATGTGCGCGCCGCGTTGCGCGATAACGTTTATCGCTTCGCGCTTATTTTGCCCTCCGACCTCCTGACGGACAACCAGCTCGGAGTGCACTTGAAATTTCTCTCCAATCCGCGCAACGAAATCGAAGCTCAGACGGTTAACGGGCTCCTGCAGAAAACGATATTTTCCAACGTGCCGCAGCTGCTCGGCCAGTCCTTGCAGAAAAGTGCGAAGCGTCTGCTCGGCGAAGACCGATTCAAACAGTTCAACGGCGCCATCGCCAGCGCGGTGAGCAAGGCTTTTGGCGGCGATCAGGCCGCGATTCAGCGCGAAATCGAAGCCGGACATTTTGTCCCGAAAACAACCACGACAACGACATCGGTCGATCCAACGCTTCGCCGGATCGACGAGCCAACCACGGCAACCGTCTTTCCATCCGGCAGCACTCAACCGCCACAAACCAACGCGGAAACAACACCTGATCTTCTTTCTCGCCTCATAAAAATCGAGACCGAGCAAGTTGCCGGGAAAACGGTCAAGAATCCAATGGCCGCACGAATTGTCGGGGGCTATGCGATCATGTTTCTCCTCTTCGCGGTCAGCGGTGCGGCGAACACTTTTTTTGAGGAAAAAAGCTCCGGCGTTTTTCAGCGCTTGCTAGCCTCGCCCGTTCAGCCGGCCCATATTCTTTGCGCGCGATTTCTGTTCGGCATCGTTCTCGGGCTCGCCCAAATCTCCGCGCTTTTCGTCGCGGGCAATCTCTTTTTCGGGCTCGATTTGTTCGCTCACATCGGCGCGCTGTTCGCGGTCGCGCTGAGCGCCGCCGCGGCGTGCTCTGCGTTCGGCATGCTGATCGTCGCCTTGTCGCCGAGCCACAGCGCAGCCAGCGGTCTGGCGACATTTCTCGTTATTTCCATGAGTGCCATTGGCGGAGCGTGGTTTCCGGTCAGCTTCATGCCGCATTACATCCAGGTCGTCAGCAAACTCACGGTGGTTTACTGGTCGGTGGAAGGCTTCACCGACGTGCTCTGGGCCGGCAAATCACTGCTTCAGGTCCTTCCCACCGTCGGCATACTTTTGGGCATGGCAGCGGTTGTCATGGTAATTTCGGTCTGGGGATTTAAACGCAGCAGACTTTTCGAGTGAGATAATAAAACTTCTATTCGGGCGCGAAAAAAACTTCCTATATCGCTCCGCCTCAATTCCGTGTAAACTCGCGGACGCTATGAATGACCCCTATGTGTCCAGCCCAAAAAAGTTCTCTCCGATCCCAGCAATCATTATTGGATTGCTGGCGATCGCGCTGCTCGTCGTCGCCGTTCTGTTCTCCAGCAGAGCCAGTTCCGCGACCGATCGAGCTGCTGCCAGTGAAGCCGAGCTCACCCAAGCCAGAAACCAGATCACAGATTTGGAAAATCAACTGGCCAAGTCGCGTGACGATGCGGCCGGGTTAAATACGCAACTCGAAAACGCGAAGGTGAACGCCGTTCGTCTCGAAGCGGAAGTCGCCGAATCCAAAACGGCGATGGCCCATGTGTCGCGGCGGTCAGATGAAACGAAGGCCGCAATGGCGAATTTGAAGAAGGAATTGGAAGCCACCAATTCCCGAACCGCCGAAATGGGGAGTCAGGCAACCGAGGCGGAGGTGAAGCTGGCCAAGCTCAATCGGTTGCTCACCGATACGAAGGTGGAAGCCGGCCGGTTTCAGCGTGAAGCCGAGGAAAGCAAGGCGCGCGTTGAAGACTTGCAGGGAAAACTTGCCGCGGCTCAAGCTCAGCTGGCGGCGGCCCCAGCGCCTTCGCGGTCAAGGAAATAGTCAGCGTTCGGATTCCAGGATCAAGGTCTTTTGTTTTGGAATCGTATCTTGGAGGCTGCCAGCTTGCCGGCGCGATTGAAGCGCGAGCAAGCTCGCGGCCTGCCACTTCACGGATTGCGCCATCAAAACGAAAGACCGTGATTCCAGGATCAGCTGGTCGTCCCCAAGCCGAGCACTGCGACCACTGCGGTGCCGGCGTTCTGTGCGGCCAAGACGTGATACGGCATGTTGGGCGCACACCTGCTTAATCTGCACTTTCTGCCGACAGTCGACTCAGGTATTCACCCCATACCGCGCGGCGTAGCTGTGGTGTAAGTTGCAGCCTATGAATGAACCCCTTACTCCTCGCCCCAAGAAAACGTCCGGCTCCGCCGTTGTTATCGGGCTGCTCGTGGTCGCGCTCGTAGTCGTTGCCGCGGTGTTGTGGAATCGTGCTGGCAAAGCCAATACCCATGCCACGGCCGTCGAGGCGCAACTCAAGCAAGCCCAAGACGAAACCGCGCAAGGGAAGACCCAATTGGATGAAGCAAATTCGACCAGCGCGAATTTCCAAAAGCAGCTGGAAGAAGCAAAAGCCGCTACGACGAAGCTTCAAGGAGAGCTGGAGACAGCACATTCCGAGACGGCGGCGGCTCAAAAACAGGTGAACGATTCGAAGACAGCTCTTCGTGATCTCAAGATGGAGCTGGACACCACCAAGACTCGCACAACGGAGATGCAGACTGAGGCGCAAGCCAGGGAAACAGCTGCCGCTGAGGTCCGGACCAAACTCAACGAGGTCACGACCCGGTCAGGCGAACTTGAGCGCCAACTGCAGGAAGCAAACGCGCGCGCCACGGATCTTCAAACCAAGTTACAAGCCGCCGAACAACACATCGCGCAACTCCAGGAGCCGAAGTCCAAAAAAAAGAGGTAACAAAGTCAGCGCGCCGGATCAGCGCTTGGTGAGTGCGAGCAGAAGAGCGGGGCCATGAACGTTGGTCTCGTCCAAGCTCGCCGTAATCACAAAACCGAAGTGCTCGGACGCGGCGACGATGTCCGACTTCGTCATCCAATTAGCGTCGGCGCTCCCGCCGCAGAAACCCGTCCATTGCGTTGAGTCGCCGTAGCTCTTGCGATACAGCGTGTGGTCGAATCCGCCAAACGTCGCGAAACGGCCCGGTTGAAAATAACTGTCGGCCTGCGGATGGGCCGCGAAGTACGCCGGGGCGTAGCATTGCGTCCAAATGAACGCCGACCGTGTTCGCTGCGCGAGCAGTGCGATCAGCTCGACGGGATTGACCATGTGGTAAAGTACACCGCAGGCAAAAATCACATCGAACTCGTCGGCCGTGGTATGCAGATAGGGCATGAAATCTCCGAGCAGAAATCGCGTACGCGTGAGCCCAAACGCCTCTTTCAGGACAAGGCACTTGAGAAAAGCCCGCGAGCTGGCTTCGAGCGAAAACACGCTGGCCGCACCCAGTTGCTCGAGCATATAAGCATGTCCGCCTTCGAGCGGTCCGAGTTCAAGCACGCGTTTGCCGGCGAAGCCTCCCAGCTGCTCTGCCGCCCAGTGAACCCGATAGTCTTCGCACAACCGAGCCGGACCTGTACTCGCCGTCCAACCACACGCATCGGGCAGTCGCGTGGACCATTCTCCTTTGAACAGATCAAACGCGTTTTGCGGAGATGGCGGACTGTTGAAGAAATTCGGAAAATCGGGCATGCGTCATCCTCAACGTTTGAGCGATTGAAGGTCGAGGCGTTTGCCGTGCCCTAGTCGTCCCTTCCGCTCGCTAAAGCGAGCAGTTCTGTTTTTCACACTGGCTGGTGAGTGGGCGGATTTTAAAAGTGCACAGCATTGCGAGCGCCTAAAATTTTTCCTGCCGCGCAACGGATTGACCCTTCAGCCGTCAATCGGCTTTCAAGCTCGCCCCATGAAAACCCCGCCGATCCGTTGCTCCATTCTCTTCTCAACCGTTCTGCTCGCCGTGTTGAGCACAGGACCTGCCGTCGCCGCGCCCGCTCCCCGGCCATGGCCACCTCATCCGTTTGCACCGCTGACGATCGAGCGGATCGCGGCTCTGCCCGCCGCGGATCAGCCCGCCTGGCGTGCGTATTTGGACGCATCGACTGCCCGCGCCCGGTTGTTACCGCCACGAAGCTCGCCGGACTTCTCTCCGCTTCAGCCACTCCCTGGATTGCCAAAGGGTGGCATCCATACGAAAGGACTTCGTCTCAACGAACGCGCGCCGTGGTACGCGTCCGACGCTGCGCGAGTCATCGCGGATCGAGTCGTCGCCGCACAATCGCCGACGGGTGCGTGGACCAAAGGCAACGACTACACGGGCAAATCCGTCTCACAGAATCACGGGCCGCACGATTTGTGGAGCAGCGGCACATTCGATAACGATGCCACCATTCGTGAACTGCAGTTTCTGGCCCGGGTTGCGACGGCGGCCGGGAACATCCCGCGCGCGGCGTTTTGGCGCGATGCTTTTTTGCGCGGCTTGGACTACTGTTTTGCCGCGCAATATCCAAACGGTGGATTCCCGCAGGTCTATCCGCTCGGCGGCGGATATCACGATGCCATCACATTCAACGACGACGCGATGACCAACGTCCTCGAACTTCTGCGCGACGTCGCCAAAGGCCACCGCGACTATAAATTTGTGCCAGCAGCCCAACGCGACGAAGCAGCCAAGCGTTTCGCTCGCGGCATCGACTGCATTCTCGCCACCCAACTCAAGACCACCAGCGGCGAACTCACCGTCTGGTGCCAGCAATACGACGCCCTCACACTCGCGCCCTGTGCCGCGCGCAATTTCGAACCCACGTCAGAGTGCGCCGCAGAAAGCGCACGATTGGTGGAACTGCTGTTGAGCATTCCTCAGCCTTCTCCTGCGATCGTCACGGCCATCGACGCAGGCGTCGCGTGGTTCAAACGCGTCGCCCTTCACGACGTCGTGTGGGATCGCGCCAAGACCGACGGATCAGGACTCGTCCCCACTCCGGGCGCTCCGCTATTGTGGGCGCGTTTTTATGAGCTCGATACCCACGTGCCGATTTTCGGCGATCGTGACCGCACGATCCATTACAATGTAACGGAACTGTCGCCCGAACGACGCCTCGGATACAGCTGGTACGGCAACTGGCCGGAGCACGCTCTTGAAGTGTACAATGCGTGGCATGGTCGCATCGCGGCCCAACACTAATCGAAATGACCATTTCCGTTGGGAGCGCGCCCATGGTCTCTCGTTTTGATGGCGCAATCCGTTACGTGGTAGGCTGCGAGCTTGCTCGCGCTCCAATTGCGCCAGCAAACTGGCAGCCGACAAGAAACGATTCCAAAACAAACGGCCCTGGGAGCACGCCGACCGTTCGGAATATTTTCCGTGTCAACGAGCGGTTCGGCAGACAACCTGTCCGGCTCACATGTCTGCTGATCTTGCCCAACTCGTCACGTCTCTTGCGCAACGCGCTCGCGCCGCGTCGTTCTCGCTTGCGATCGCACCGACCGCGACAAAGAACGCCGCACTCCACGGGCTCGCTGATCTTTTGACGTCATCGAGCGACTCCTTGCTGGCCGCGAATCAGCGCGATCTGGCCGCCGCCAAAGACAATGGTCTGGCTCCGGCGCAAATCGATCGCTTGACCCTCACTCCGGTCCGTCTCGCGCATTTGGCAAACAGCGTGCGTGAAGTTGCCGCCTTGCCCGATCCGGTTGGGGAGCTTCTCGAAGAAACCACGCGTCCGAACGGCCTCGTTTTGCGCAAAATTCGCGTGCCGATTGGTGTCATCGGCATCGTTTACGAGGCGCGTCCGAACGTCACCATCGACTGCGCCGTGCTGTGTCTGAAGAGCGGCAACGCCGCCATTCTGCGCGGCGGCAAGGAGAGCTTTCACACCAACACCGCGCTCGCGGTGCTCATTGGCACCGCGCTCACCGCCGCAGCTTTGCCCGCCGATGCCGTGCAACTGATTCCCACGACCGACCGCGCCGCGCTTACGACGCTGCTGAAATTGGATACGCTCGTGCATTGCATCATTCCACGCGGCGGCGAAAGCCTCATCCGTTTCGTGGCGGAAAACAGCACGATTCCCGTCATCAAACATTTCAAAGGCGTGTGTTTTGTTTATGTCGATCGCGCCGCCGATCTCGCCATGGCGGAGAAAATTATCGTCAACGCGAAGACGTCCCGTCCCGGCGTCTGCAATGCCGCCGAACAACTCCTCGTGCACCGCGATATCGCCAGCCAATTTTTGCCAGCGGCGGCCCGCGCGCTCTTTCGCGCCGCTCCGGCTCGCGCTGAGGCTTCGGTCGCCGGCTCTCCACGCTCAACTCTCAGCGCTCAATCGTCTCTCGAGCTCCGCTGTGACGAAGCCAGCGCCGCGATTCTCGCGCGCGAGAATCTTGCCCACACGGCTGCGACGCCGGCGGATTATACCACTGAGTTTCTCGATTACATTCTGGCGGTGCGCGTTGTGGGTTCAGTCGACGAAGCGATCGCGACCATCAACCGCGATAGCTCGAATCACAGTGACGCAATTATTACCGCCGATGAACCCGCAGCGAAAAAGTTCCTCGCTGCGGTAGATAGTGCGGCAGTGCTCTGGAACGCCAGCACGCGCTTCAACGACGGCTTCGAGTTCGGCCTCGGTGCGGAGATCGGCATCAGCACCGACCGTTTGCATGCGCGCGGACCGATGGGCCTGCGCGAACTCTGCAGCTATAAATGGCTCGTCACCGGCAACGGCCAGATCCGTGGCTGACATGTTCGCGCTCCAGCGATTCGTAGGCCGTTTCGTTTGATGTAGGTTGCGCGCTCGCCGCGCAACGTCTGCGCCGCGGATCGTTGCGCGGCGAGCGCGCACCC
>DAITQE010000003.1:17804-21200 GCA_036833235.1 Opitutus sp. | reverse complement strand
AGACCGCCCCGGTTTGCACTTCCTCGCTGGTGCACTGCTCGGCGCCTGCGACCTCCATCGCCATACTCGCGGTGAACTCGGCCGGCTCATCCGGTTGCACGCGATCGACGCGGGCGTAAATTACTCTTGGGATCGTTTTACGGTTGAACTCGCAGGACCATCGGCCGAGCTCCCGTTCGCCCTGCGGTTCCTGGCCGCTTTCCTCTCCGACGCTAAATTCGAAGAATCGAAAATGCCAGACGCGATCTCGCGCTACACCTCAACCCGAGCGTTCCTGTGCGGATCGGGTCAAACGCTGTCCCTGTTGAATCTGAATTTTCATCTCCGGGCCGATGACCCGCGTTTCCAGTTTCCGCCTCCGACAGACGTCGAGCGTTATCCGTTCGCCGAGGTGGTTTCGTGGATACGCACACGGTGGCTGGAAGGACCGATCGAAATCGCTCTCGCTGGCAATTTCGATCCACAAATGGCCATCGACGTCACCGCCGCAACCGTCGGCGCGCTGCCGCCGCGACATGAAGCTACGCCGCTGCGCGACGACGAGCGGGCGGTTTTTTTGACCAAACTTCACCGCAACCTCTCCGTCGTCCCGCTCGCCGACCACGCCGCGACGGTTCAATTTGCCTGGATCGCGAAAGACCTCGCCAACGTGCGCACCTTACGCGCGCTCCTTTTCGCCAATTCCGCGCTGGCCGACCGTCTGCGCGTCAAGCTGCGCGAAGAACGCGGCGCGACGTATTCGCCGATTGGTCGCGTCGTGCGTGAGGCAGCCCAACCGGATTTCGGCTTCGCCAACATCGAGATCACCTTTGATTCGAAAAAGGCAAAAGGCCTTTCAGAGCGGGTGCTGAAAATGGCGGATGAACTGGCGCGGCGCGGTCTGACACCGCAGGAGTTTTCCCGGCTGCGTGCACCCCTGATCGCCCGCGCCGCCGAAAATCTGCAGCGCAATTCCTGGTGGCTCGACGAGGTATTGTCGCGCGCGCAAAGCCAGCCGACCGTGCTCGACGCCGCCCGCACGCTGACGAGCGACTTCGCATCGCTCACCTTGGAAGAGGTCAATCGCGTCGCCGCTACCCACTACCGTTTTGCCAAGGCAAATGTGGTTGGCATCATCCCCGCGGACGCCAAGCCAGCCGCGCCAGCGACGAAACGCTAAAGTGAGCTTGATCCGATCCGAACCGCGGCGCGCCGGTCAAGCAGCAGGAAAAGCGAAGCCTCGGCGCGTTGAGTGACCGGCAGAAATTGCCGCAATTTCAGGAGTTTCGAATTTAGGCCCGGATGGACGGGGTTTCTGGAGCAGTTAAAAGTTTAACCCACTGAATACTAGCTGCTAGAAAGCCAAAAACGGTCTTTGGCACTCGCATTGCTAAACCGGCGATGCGCATGGCCGAGACCGATCAGGATCAAAAAACCGAGCAGCCGACCGAGAAGAAACTCTCCGAAGCCACGGACCGTGGTCAGTTCGCGCGTTCGCCCGAATTGTCTATCCTTTTGTTGCTGTTGGCCGTGGTCGGCGGGTTGGGGTTCACGGCGAAATCCGCTTCACGTGAGCTCGCAGACTACTCGATTGGGATCTTCAGCCGATTCACGACGATCAAGGTTGAGGCCGATACGATATCAGCGCAGATGGGCGAGGCACTTCTCACCTGCGGGCGGATATTGACACCGATTCTCTTCGCGTGCGTGGGAGCGGCCATTCTCTCGGGCGGGCTGCAGAGCGGATTTCGCATGTCGCCGAACGCGATCGAATTCAAACTCGACCGACTCGATCCCGCTGCTGGCTTCGGCCGGCTGTTCAACAAAAGCAAATTTGTCACAGCGGCCGTGGACTTCCTGAAGCTCGTTGCGATCGGCACCGCACTTTATCTTGGCGCGCGCGGCCTGATGCTCGATCCGCTTTTCAGTACGCCCGTCGAAGCTGCTTATCTCGGTCAGTTTCTGCAGAACGCAACGCTGATCTTCCTTTCGAGGTTGGTCTTCGCCCTCGGCGTCGTGACAGCGATCAGCTACGGCTACGAAAAATTCAAGACCGGCCGCGAGATGATGATGACGAAGCAGGAGGTCAAGGATGAGCACAAGAGCGCGGAAGGCAGTTCCCAGTCCAAGACTGCGATGCGCCGGATGGCGCGCCGGCTCATGCAAAAGCAGATGCTTTCCGCGGTCGCGACCGCAGATGTCGTTGTTACGAACCCAACCCATTTTGCCGTCGCGCTGAAGTATGAGCGCGGCAAGGACAAGGCGCCCATCGTGCTCGCGAAGGGCGAAAATCGTTTCGCGCAGCGCATCAAAGCGCTCGCGGCCGAACACGGCGTACCGACCGTCGAAAACAAACCGGTCGCGCGCATGCTGTTCGCGATGGGCAAGGTCGGGGAAACGATTCCCGCGGAACTTTATCAAGCCGTCGCCGGCATTCTGGCCGTCGTGTATCGCACTCACCGTTACTATTTCCACCGGCTGAAGTCGCGCCGGATCGAGTCAGTCGCCTAACCTGATGCCTCCCGTCGCTCCAGCTCCTTCCAATCCGTTCAACGCGCTCATGAAGCGCGCTGATTTGATCTTCACCGGCGGCCTGTTCCTGACCGTGCTGCTGCTGATCATGCCGATTCCAACGTTCATGTTGGATACGCTGCTGGCGCTCAACATCGGCCTCTCGCTGCTCGTCCTACTCGCGATCATCTACGTCAAGGATCCGCCGGAGTTTTCCGGCTTTCCGACCCTGCTGCTCGCCCTCACGCTTTTCCGGCTGGCCCTCAATATCAGCTCGACCCGCCTCGTACTGGTCAAGGGCTATGCTGGGCAGGTAATCGATGCGTTCGGTCATTTTGTAATTCAGGGCAACTACATCGTCGGCGCGGTCGTTTTCCTGATCTTTGTCGTCATCAACTTCGTCGTCATTACCAAAGGCGCCGGTCGTATCGCGGAAGTCAGTGCACGTTTTACCCTCGACGCATTGCCTGGTAAACAGATGGCGATCGATGCCGAGCTGAATGCCGGTATCATCGACGAGGTTACAGCCACCGCCCGGCGCGTGAAGGTGCAGAAGGAAGCCGATTTTTACGGCGCAATGGACGGTGCTTCGAAGTTTGTCCGCGGCGATGCGGTTGCGGGCATCATCATCACGCTGGTCAACGTGGTCGGCGGCTTCGCCATCGGTGTGCTGCAGATGGGACTTTCGCTCGGCGAAGCCCTGCAAAAGTTCACCCTGCTGTCGATCGGTGACGGTCTCGTCTCGCAGATTCCCGCGCTGATTCTTTCGGTCGGCGCTGGTTTGCTGGTCACCCGTGCATCGGAAAACAACAATTTGGGCGCGCAACTCGCCGGTCAGCTTTTTCGCTATCCGCGCGCGCTCAAAATCGCCTCCGGGATGCTCGTGTGCTTCGGCCTCATGCCCGG
>DAITQE010000003.1:0-17794 GCA_036833235.1 Opitutus sp. | reverse complement strand
GCGCCACCGCCAGCGTGCTGCGCGCCAACCGCCGCGGACAAAGCGGCCTCTGGAAAAATGCCGGAAAAACCTGCAGCCGCGCAAGGCGCCGGTGCTCCGGGCGCGCCCGCTTCGCCTGGCACAAGCGAGGACGTTCGCAAACTCATCGAGGTCGATGTCTTCGCGATCGAAATCGGCTATGGTCTGCTCAACCTGGCCAACGCCAAAATGGGTGGCGATTTGCTCGCCCGCGTGACGGGAGTCCGCAAGTCGCTCGCTCGTGAGAAGGGGATCGTCGTCCCACCCGTGTCCGTGCGCGACAATCTCGAACTCGAGGCCAACGATTATCGTTTCCTGCTTCGTGGCCGGCAACTCGCCCGCGGCCAGCTTCACCCCGGCCGCTCGCTCGCGATGAACGTTTCAGCAAGCAAGGTTCGCCTGCGCGGTGTGCCCACCCGCGAGCCCGTGTTCAATCTCGATGCGACGTGGATCGACGAGAGCGAAAAGAAGACCGCCGAACTCAACGGCTACACGGTCGTCGATCCGGCGTCCGTCCTCATCACGCATTTGTCCGAGACGCTCAAGGCGAACGCGCATCACCTGCTTGGCCGGCAGGAGGTCCAATCGTTGGTCGATCATCTCAAGCAAACGCAGCCTGCACTGGTCGCGGAGCTGCTGCCCGATCTCGTCACGCTCGGCATCATTCAGCGCGTGCTCCAGAATTTGCTCCGCGAGAACATCGCCATCGTCAATCTGCCGCTCATCCTCGAGGGCATCGGCGATTTTGCGTCGCTCTCGAAGAATCCGGATGACCTGAGCGAATTAGTGCGTCGTCGCCTGGGACTCTATTTCGTGCCCGAATTCGAGACCCGTCCCGGTATTGTGCGTGCTGTTACGCTCGATCCGCGCTTCGAGCAATGGCTCGGGCCGAAGGTGCAAAGGTCCGCGACCGATGTGGGCCTCGCGTTGGATCCCACGACGACCCGTCATCTCCTCGAGGAGATTGGCCGCCGCACGACCGAACTCACGACTCAAGGGCAGCCAGCGGTCCTGGTGGTGTCCACCGAAGTCCGGCTCCCATTGAAGCGCTTTTTCGAATCGTCCTTCCCTCGTCTCACCGTCCTCTCGTTCCAAGAGTTGCCGGCCGCAACCGAGATCGAAAACGCCGGCATCATCACGGTCCCGGCGCATCTCGCTCGCGTTGAGGCGCCACTCAAAGTCGCCGCATGAAAACCAGTAGTGAGTATCGAGGAGTGAGTAGCGAGCATCACACCGGTGACTGGCCGACTCATGGCGCGCGATCCTCTACTCACACCTAACCGATGTCCGCTCTCGATCCACGCCCCGCTCCGGGCACCTGCTTCAAGTTCTCCGTGCGTTCCGCCGACGAAGCCGTTGCGCTGATTCGCGAAAAGCTCGGCGCCGATGCGCGCGTGCTGTCCGTGCGTTCGGTGGCGCCGAAAGGCTTCACGAAATTTTTCAAGGCTCCGCGCCTCGAGGTCATCGCGCAGATCGATGCGCCGACTGGGAGTAATTCGGCAGTGAGCGACCAGTCACTGGCTGACTTGGCCAGCGCCGAAGACGCTGAGGACAGCGAAGGAATTTCGGCGGTTTCGGATGAAGCGGCCGAGCCACCGCGGGTTGATCCGAGCGAGACCATCAAACCGCGCTTCAACATTCAGCACACTCCGATCGGACTGACCGATCTCCTGCGGCGCTCTGGCCTGACAGAAATGGCGCTCACCCGGCTGCAGTCCGGGGCGAACTGGCGTGAGATTAACCAACTTCCTTTACATCGCGCCCTCGCCGAAACGTCGCGACTTCTGCGCGAGCGCGCTGAGGCGCGCCCGATGCGCGCGCCGCTTTCACGCGCTGCTTTCCTCGGTGCGGCTGGCGTTGGTCGGACGACGGCCCTTTGCAAATGGCTTTCCGCCGAGGTGTTTCGCCGCGCGCGAGTCGGTCACGTGGTGACGATCGAATTTGACCGGCCAAATCCACTCGGTCCGCTGCCGGTATTCGCCGAGGCACTCGGTGTGCCACTGGCTCATTTTCCGTGTGAGACCCAGGTCGCGGTGCCGGGCGGCTTCGTCTATTTCGACCTGCCCAGCATCTCCACGCGCCGGCTGGCCGACAATGCGGCGCTCGCCGAGTGGCTCGATCGCGAGCAAGTCACTGAACGCGTTCTGGTGTTGAACGCCGCTTACGATCGCGCGGCGATGCGCGAAGCGTACGCCGCCGGCCGGGCTCTCGGCGCGACGCATCTCGTGTTTACGCATCTGGATGAAGTTCCGCAGTGGGGCAAACTTTGGGATTACCTCTTCGACGAAGAACTCGAACCGCTGTTTCTCGCCACCGGTCCTTCGCTCACGGGCGACTGTGAGGAAGATGTCTCGGGAGCTCTCACGCGTCGCACGCTGGCCGATACCTGAAAATTTTCCGCATCATGAAATTTGTTTTTCTCGCCGGCGGATTGTCCGGATTTCTTCTTGCCGCTGGTGCCGGCTATTTGGCCGACCGCTCTGCAGATCGGATCCTGCTCGATGCCTCGGTTGGCTGCCTCTTCGGGGCACTCTTGTTTCGCTGGTTCTGGACCGTCCTGGTCGGCGGTATCCGCGAAACCATTCTCATCAGGCATGCGGCCAACACCGCCGCGTCTGAAGCAGCCACCCCGAAAACAAAGTAGCCTGTTTTTATTGGCTCTTCGACTCTTTGGGGCGGTGGCCTTTCGGAAGATCACAATCGGAAATCCGACTTATTCGGTTGGTCTGTCGGCGCGTGACAGATGTCGGCGTTGGTGGCTCTGCACGAGGCGTGACAAGCATATGCGTTGGCTCTGACGACTGGTTAGCCTCTTTCTGACTCGAATACATAGGATGGAATTCGATCCAAGCATGCCTCGATAGCATATGCGCCCTCGAATGCCTGACCGGAAGTCAGATGGCTAGGGATCACTACGCACCGCATTCCTGCGGCGATAGCGGCGCGCAATCCTCGTTCGGAATCTTCAACCGCGAGACACCGCTCTGGCTGAACGCCTAGTCGCCGCGCAGCTTCAAGGTAAGGGTCCGGTGCAGGCTTAGGCCGATCGTAATCTGATCGGGCGACTATCGTCCCAAACAACTCCAGTAGACCCGTGGAACGGTGAATCAAATCTATGTCCTCGCGCTCCGACCCTGTAACAAGAGCCATGGGCAGTTTGCCGTGTAAGATCCGCAACGTGTCGTCGGCCGCTGAGCACAATGGCGGCGAGGATTCCAAGCTTTCTCGATATAGCCGATTTCGGGTCTCAACGAGCGCCTTGCACTGCAGGGCGCTAACTCCAAGGCCCTGCGCTACAGCGGCCGTGCCTAAACCGCGCGAGAGGTATTCGTCACTCCAGTGCTCTTGGGAGAGGCGTACGCCAACCTCACGAAGAACATCCCTCGTGGTGGTGAAAAAAAGAGACTCGCTGTCCACCAATAATCCATCGTGGTCCCAGCATATCGCGTCGAATAACGGTTTCATCGGCTAACGTCCTAGCGCGGCCACGACGGCAGTCGGCGCAACTCGTGCGTAAGCACGAGGCGTGACCGATGTCGGCTTGGCTCTGGCGCCTTGTTGGACTTCTTCTTCATATCTCAGAGAGCGAAACAATGGTGCGATCTTGCCCCCAATTCGGGCCGAGGTTCGCGCGATCGATCAAGACGGAGTAACAACCGAACGCCCGAGCAACTTCGATATCCTTCCGCTCATTCCCTACGTAAACCATCTCGTCTGGCTCACATGAAAGCTCCTTAGCCAAAAGCTTCAATGTAATCGGGGATGGCTTTCGGAACCCGACGCAGCGCGAGGTGAGTAGCGCGTCGAAATACTCAGTGAGCGCGGTCTCTTTGATGTCCTCGATAACCAATTCGCTCGGCATCCCGTAGGGCACATCCGTGAATACTCCGATGCCGATCTTCTTCTTTCGAAGCGCGTCGAGCGCAAGAGGAACCTCCGGGAACGAGCGGAGGCTCTGCCTGAAAACCCGGAAGAATGCCGTCGCACATGCAAGCTCCTCTACTTCAGCGTCGAGATCAAAGAGTCGTAGGATGTCCTGAAGAATCGCGGAAAACGCGATCTCTTCTTCTCTCAGGTTGATCCGCGTGTTATAGCGTCGCAAAACACCACAAGCCGCTTCGACACGAATTGCTTCAGGTGCAATTCGCAGAAACGAAGCGAGGCTTGCGAGCGCCTCCCGATAATGCGCATCCCAACTGAGCGGCACGCCTTTGTATTCGACCAACGTGTCACCTAGATCGAATGCAACGACCTTCATTTTGCCCAACGTTACAGCCACGAGCGTGCCAAGCATGCCCGTTGGCTCTAGCGACTGGTTGGCTCTTTTTTTCTGAGCCAAAACTCCATGGCCCCGTCGCCTTCTTTCAGAATATCTCGACGCTCTTTCTCGATCACGAAATCAACGAAATACTCCGACAACTCATCGGGAGTATAGAACGCATAGAAACGACTACCTGCCAACTTCTCCTTCGCCGCCTCGCCTCCAGGATAACCATCACGAGGAATATCGATGAAGCGCTCGCCAGAGCCGAGCTTCAGATTTAGGAACAATAGCCCGCCTGGACGAAGCATCCGCAAAAAAGTCCCGAGACACATCCTAAATTCGGTCTTCGTGAGATGGTAAAGGCAGGCACACGCCCAAATCCCGTCGAAACCCTGACCGATTGACTGTGCATCGCGTAAATCGACTCGAAGATAAGTGCCTTCGGGGTCGGCTGACCGAGCGAGCGCAAGCATGCCGTCGGACAAGTCGAACGAGATAACGTCTGCGCCAAGAACGCGAAGATAGCGCGAATCACGACCCTCACCGCAGCCAGCGACTAAAACCGAGGGACCTGCAAGGCGGCCGAAAAATTCACGCATGGAATCTTCCACCCACGCGCGATGTTCAGGCGTGGCGATCACGTGATACGCGGCCGCAATCTGATTGTAGGTTTCGATTGTGCGTTTCGTGTGGTCCATCTTCTTTGCCCAACAGTGTACTATACGCAGGCCGCGCGACCCAAGGTCTTTTGTTTTGGAATCGTATCTTGTAGGCTGCCAGCTTGCTGGCGCGATTGAAGAGCGAGCCAGCTCGCAGGCTACCACGGATCGGATTGCGCCATCAAAACGAAAGACCTCCAGCGGCGCCCGGCAAAAATTGCCGTAATTTCAAGCGTTTTGGATTTGGAGCAAAAAGGCGAAGCTTCGCGAGAAGTTAAAAGTTTAACCCGCTGATCATCAGTTGATAGAAAGCTAGAAGCAGTCGTTGGCATCACCATTGCTAAACCCTCTGTGCACATGCCAGAGATCAATCAGGATCAAGTAACCGAGCAGGCCGACCGAGAAGGAACTCTCCAAGGCAATGGAACGTGGTCAGCTCGCACGTTCGACCAAGTTTTCCGCCCTGCTCTAACTCCTGCGGTGATCAGCGTATCCGTAAAACCATTCTAGCCCAAGCTGCGGTAACTGCTGCCGCGTTCGCCTCCACTCCTCACAAGACACGTTAGACTGCTTCGATATAACCTCACATGAACTCCGCACCCACCATCGTTCCAGCTACGGAAGCCGCTCCTAAAACTGTCTGGCGTGCTTACCAGGGCGTCTCGCCCAGCGCTGTCGACGAAAAGGATTTGATCGAACGGCATCTGTATCTGGTTCGCAATGTCGTCGACCGCATCAAACTCAATCTTCCGACCCACATCGATGCGGACGATCTCTACAGTGTCGGCATCACCGGCCTGATCGCGGCGGTGCGGAAGTTCGATCCGGAACAGGGCTGTACGTTCGCGAGCTACGCCGCGATGCGTATCCGCGGTTCAATTCTCGACGAGCTTCGTCGCATGGACTGGTGTCCCCGTCGCGCCCGGGCCCGTTCCCGCAAACTCAAGGAGACGATCATTGACGTTGAACAGAAGCTCGGTCGCGCGGCGACCGACGAAGAAGTGTGCACCGCGCTCGGTTTGTCTCAGAAGGACTATAACAAGTGGGTCGAAGACGCCCGGCCGGTTACGTTCCTGGCCATCGACCACCGCAATGAGAGCGAAGAAGGCGAGGGGGCCTCGTTGCACGAGTTGCTCAAAGACGAAACCGACGTCACGGGTCGTGAGAATCTGGAGAAACAGGAGTTGCTCGAGCTTCTGACTCAACGGATGGCGGATTTACCCGATATACCAAAGAAGGTAATCGCCATGTACTATTTTGAAAATATGCGCCTCGCCGAAATCGCCGCGGTTTTCGGCCTCACGGAATCGCGCATCTGTCAGATTCACGCTCAAACTATTCTCGGTCTCCGCGGCTATCTGCAGCGCGTGCGCAACCGTTGAGGTCTGCCATGCATCTGCGTTTTGCGCGTGACCATCCGGCGGGTCTCCGCTGGCCCTTTTGCGGCGGCGCTGTGCTCGCGTCCGGTCCTCATCAGCTGCTTATGTCATGCTGATCCTCATTGGAGGTTTCATCGTTTTCGCGTCCACCATCGGGGGCTTCATGCTCGCGGGTGGTTCGCCGTTGGTACTGCTCCACCTTTCGGAGTTTGTCGTCATTGGCGGCGTTGCGATCGGCGTGCTGATCATCGCGAGCCCGTCGCACGTGCTGAAGGAGGTCATCCACAAAACCAAAGTCTCGATTTTGGGCAAAAGCGCCGGCAAGTCGGAGTTCTTCGACCTGCTCCGACTGCTCTATGAGATTTTTATGGTCGGCCGTCGCAACGGCCTGATCGCGCTCGAAGAGCACGTGATGGAGCCGGAAAAGAGCGTCATTTTTCAACGCTATCCCTCGGTGCTCAAACACAAGGAACGACTCGAGTTTCTCGTCAATGGGCTGAAGCCCGTCATCGACGGCAAGATCAAGCCCGACCAGCTCGAAGAGCTGATGACGGCTGAAATCGATGCGAAATCAGAAGAGTGGGATCATCCGGTGCATATCTTACAGCTCGTTGGTGATTCGCTGCCCGGCATCGGCATCGTCGCGGCTGTGCTCGGCATCATCAACACGATGGCTGCGATTTCGGATGGCCCGGAAAAAGTTGGCGAGCGCGTGGCCGCGGCGCTGACGGGCACCTTTCTTGGAATTTTCTTCGCCTACGGATTTGTTAACCCGCTTGCGAACCGGATTAAGTTCAACAACGCCTCCGACCTGCTTTGTCTGCGGTGCATCATGCAGGCCGTCGCCGGTTTCGCCAAGGGCCTGGCGCCGCTGACGGCCGTCGAAATCGCGCGTCGCTCGCTCGACAGCTCGGTTCAGCCCGGGGCGGTCGAGCTCGAAGTGGCTTTGAAAGCCCTGCCGGCGGTGAAATGAGAGCCATGAAGCTGAGAGCTGAGAGTCTAGAGCTGAGAGCTGAAGGCAGGAGCCCGAGAGCTTTCGCGCGCTCAACCATCCAGTGGCATCGAGTATTTTGCTCTCAGCTCTGGGCTCTCAGCTCACAGCTCACCTAACCCATGGCGCGCAAAAAAGCAGCTGCTCACCACGGTGGAGCCTGGAAAGTGGCCTACGCGGACTTTGTCACCGCGATGATGGCGCTTTTCATGGTGCTGTGGATTTCGGCGCAGGATAAAAAGATCCTCATCGCAACCTCTCGCTATTTTCAAAACCCATTCCACTCGCCGATGGAGGCGACGTCGGGCGTGCTCCCTTTTAATAGCAACACCACCACGCAGGCCAGAGGTGATGCGGAGGGTGTGGAGAAAGAACAGGACAGGAAAAAGATCGAGATCACCTTTCTCAATACAGTGGCCGCGGAATTTTACCGGCTGCTTCATCTCGACAAGGATTTGGAGAAACCCATCGATATCGAAGTAACCTCCGATGGCTTGCGCGTGACGCTTTTTGATCGGGCGAAGAAACCTCTCTTTGTGGGCAACACGACTGAGTTCACCGAATGGGGAAATTTTGTGATGCAAAACATGTCGTGGATGATCGACCGTCACCACTTTCGGGTGACAATCGACGGTCACACGAAAGCGCACCTCGAACTCGGACGGGCGGACTATTCTCCTTGGGAATTGTCGGCTGACCGGGCCAACGCCGCTCGCCGAAGTCTGGTGCATTATGCAGTCGCGCCTGAGCTGATCGAACGGGTTACCGGCTACGCCGATACCCAGCCTGTTCGCGGAAAGAGTCCCGATTCCGAGTCGAACCAGCGAATAACGCTCAGCCTTTCACTCTCACCGCGCGCGAGAGAAACCAAGCCAGCTCCCACTGAGCCGGCCGGTCATGCCGGCAATGCCAATCAGCCACAGCCCGCCTCATGAATTCATTTCTTCAAGGTAAGAAGATTCTCTCGGTGGCTCCGCTCCGCCCATTGACTTCAATGAGGGCGACTCAGCCTGGAGGCTCCGCGGCGGGTCGGGCTGCGCCTGGACCTTCGTCCGACGGGGGCCATCAACCCACGGTCGAGGTGATCAAGGAGGGGGACAAAGTTGTCCGTTTGATCGTGGTCTGTTCGTGCGGTGAACGCACGGAGATCGAGTGCCTGTATCCGGGCGCTGGATAGAGGGTTGTGCCCATTGTCGTGCAGCAAGGCGCGGCAAGTGAAGAACCATAGATAATTCCCCCTAAGAAGTGACGGATGGTTGGCATGGTGCGGACTCCGTTCTGCGCCGCGATTATGTCTGGTACTCACGGCAGCGAAGGGGGATTCGCCGCCTTACCAAGACGTCACGCTTGCGTAATTCTTAGTAAGGGAAGGGCATTCGCGAACGCTACCGGCTTCTTACGGGGCGCCCACGTGACCGGGTAATTGCTGCCGAGATGAGGCGGCAAGAATTTCCGCAATTGACGCGGATATTCAAAAACGTTTGTCAAAACGTGAGTTGCGTACTTGGCATTGGCTTTGCTTAGAGGCTCCTGCCCATGAATATTGGTATGTATCAGAGCGCAGCTGCCCTCTCAGCGTTAGAACGCTGGCAGGACTCCGTCGCGCAGAACATTACCTCGAGCCAAGTAACCGGCTATCGAAAGCGGACCATCAATTTCTCGACGCAGCCCGCCGGTGAATTGCAGACCGATCCGCGCCTGGGCATCGGTCACGAAGCGGGATTCGCGGCGCTATTCCCTAAGGTCAATACCGGGATCAATTTTGTCTCCGGCGAGACCCAACCCACGCGGCGCAATCTCGACTGCGCAATTCAGGGCGACGGGTTTTTCGAGGTCCAGCGCCCAGACGGCTCGCACGCGTTCACCCGCAGCGGCGAATTTCGTATTCGATCGGATCGGACACTCGTTACGTCGAGTGGGGCCGAAGTGCTTAGCGATGGCGGCGCGCCGATCACGCTTTTGCCGGATGGCGGCCCGCTTGTCATCAATCTCGACGGAACGGTTTTTCAGGGAGCGACCTCACTCGGCAAGCTCTCCATTCAGAAGTTTGCGGACAACTCCCAACTGATCCCTGGCCCGAATGGTTATTATTCACCCGCCCCTGGTCAGACTCCCGAGTCGGTCGAAAAACCCGAACTGCTGCAGGGTTATCTGGAAGGCAGCAACGTCGCGCCGCTTCGTGAAATGGTTGATCTCGTGATCATCGCCCGCGCTTACGAAGCGAACCAGAAGATGATCACCACGCTTGATCAACAGATGCAGAAAGCGCTCGACGCGCTCGGCTGAGTCACGGACTGCCGCATCGCACACTCATGATTTCCCCAGACAGACAACCGCTATCACGACTACATGGCCGAGCCCGCTATGGGGGCGGGCCGGCCACATTTTCAAGCTTAGAGCCCAGAGCTCAGAGTCTAGAGCCGCAATCTGCGCAAGACCGTTTGGCTCTCAGCTCTAGCCTCTCAGCTCTCAGCTTCCTTATCCCATGAATCTTTCTCTTTATTCGGCGGCGACCGGCATGGAGGCGCAGCAGCTGAACCTCAACACGATCGCGAACAATCTGGCGAACGTGAACACCCCGGGCTTCAAGCGCAGCAAGATCGAGTTTCAGGATCTCCTTTATCAAGCACCCACGCGCGCGTCTGGTACCGACTCGGGTGGCGGCAACATTGTGCCGACCGGCATTGAGGTGGGCAACGGCACACGCGTCGCTTCGACCTCGAAGGTTTTCACCCAAGGACAGCTTACGTCCACCGGCGAAAAACTCGATGTGGCCATCCAAGGTGATGGGTTTTTCGAAATTCAGCGAGTGGACGGCACGGTCGCTTACACCCGCGACGGATCGTTCAAGTTGAACGCCCAAGGTCAGGTGGTTAACACGGATGGTCTTCCCGTCCTGAGTGGCTTTCAGCCAATTCCGCCTGGCGCCACGGGGGTGACCATCGCCGAAAACGGCCAGGTCACAGTTCAAACCGCGAGCGGAACGACGTCATTTCGTCTGACGCTCACGCGTTTCGCGAATCCTTCCGGTCTTCGCAGCATGGGCGGAAATCTATACGAGGAAACGGGAGCCAGCGGCTCACCGGAAATCGGCCAGGCCGGCGAACAGGGCTACGGCAGCCTCATGCAAGGTTACACGGAAGGTTCCAACGTGAACATTGTGGAAGAAATGGTGAACCTCATCGTCGCCCAGCGCGCGTACGAAATTAATTCCAAGTCGATCCAGGCTTCGGACGAGATGCTGCAAAATATCGCCCAAATGAAACGCTGAACATGCGCACGCTTCGTATCATTACTCTCCTGGCTTTGTTCGTCGCGCTGCTTGCGCCGCGGATCGTCGCCGAACCGACGCCGCTCGTACGGGACCAGTTCCTTCAAGAGCTCTCACGCAATCTGAGCTCGCATTTCAATCTGGAAGGAGACCTTCAACTGGAGCTCATTCGCGCCTGGTCTCCGCCCGCCCAGCTTGCCGAAGCGTGGAATCTCGAGATCCTCGAATACCCATCTTTGCCGTCGTCCTCCATGCTGGTCCGCTGCCGTTTGCTTGCCGATGGGGCAACCGCCGCTGAGACGACCGTGGTCCTGCACGCGGTGCTGTGGCGTGATACCTGGGTATCGCGGCAGCCTCTCGCGAGCGGCTCTCCTTTCGATGCTTCGCTGCTCGAGGTCCGTCGCGTCGATATGTTTCGCGAACGCGATGCGCTGCCGGCCGCAGTGGGAGATCACTCGTATATGATGGTTCGAGCCGTGAGTGCCGGTCGCCTGCTGACGTGGCATGATATCGGACGCCGTCCGCTCGTTCGCAAAGGCAGCCTGGTCGAAGTCTCTGCTGCCGATGGTCAGCTTTTAATCACGATGAAAGCCCTCGCCATGGAAAATGGCGCGCAGGGTGACACCGTCACAGTTCGCAACCCGGAAACCCGCAGGGATTTTGCCGCCAAGGTCATCGATGAAAACCGTGTTCAAGTCCGCTTCTAACCTGCTCCGAGTCGCCGCGATCGCGCTCGCCTCAGTCGTCGTCTCTTCAGCGGACGCGGCTTCGCTCTGGCCTACCGGCAGCGGCAGCGAGCGTTCCATGATCGCGGATCGCAAAGCATCCCGCGCGGGTGACATTCTGACGATCATCGTCGATGAGTCAGCCGTCGCGCAGAGTTCGCAGAGCAAAAAATCCTCGCGCGACTCGAGTATCAACGACTCTGTCTCTCAATTCCTGTTTGCGAACAGCCGCGCGCTCACCCACAACGGCGGCCTGCCCAGTCTGCAGCTTGGCGGGAAGTCGAGCTACTCGGGCGGCGGTGACGTCAGCAATTCACAAAGCCTTTCCGCTCGCGCCGCGGTGCTCGTGACGGATGTGCTGCCCAACGGCAACCTCGTGATCGAGGGCGCTCGCGTGGTCACGTTCTCCGGCGAAACCCAATACGTCGTGTTACACGGACTCGTGCGAAACGACGACGTCGCTCGCGATAATACGGTGACGTCCTCCAACATTGCGGATGCCCGCGTTGAATTTTACAGCGAAGGTCAGCTCACCGACGCGCAGAAGCGCGGCTGGTTCTCGAAACTCTACGAAAAGCTCCGGCCATTCTGAGAATGGATCAAGGACTGAAAAGCTGAAGAACTGAAAATGAATACCTCTGCACGGATGCAAAACTTCTCGCATGGACGCGGCCTCGCTCGCGCATCATCGCACCTCCACGCTTCAGCCCTTCGCGCCCTTGGTCTCTTCGTCCTCAGCCTTTCAGTGCTTCAATTCTTCAGTTCTTCGCTCCACGCCTCGCGCGTGAAGGATCTTTCGCTGGTCGAAGGCGGCCGCGACAATCAACTGGTCGGTTATGGCATCGTGGTCGGTCTCGCTGGCGATGGCGACAGCAACGCGGCGACGACACTGCGCAGCGTGGCGAACATCCTCCAACGTTACGGGCTGACGGTTAACGCGACTGATATCAAAGCCAAGAATGCGGCGGCGGTCATGATCACCGCTGACATTGGCCCATTCCTGAAATCCGGTGCACGAATCGACATAAACGTTGCCTCGATGGGTGACGCCAAGTCGCTGCAAGGTGGTGTGCTGGTGCAGGCTCCTTTGCTGGGCGCAGACGGACGGGTTTACGCGGTGGCGCAAGGCCCGGTCGCGGTCGGCGGTTTTCTCGGAGGCGCAGGCGGGCCGGGTGGGGCAACGGTGCAAAAGAATCACCCGACGGTCGGTGTCATCAGCAGCGGCGCGATCGTTGAACGGGAAATCCCGGCGACGTTCGTCCGGGACAACCAGCTCAGGCTTCTTTTGCACAACCCCGATTTCACGTCGGCCGCCCGCATGGCCGCCGCGATCAATAAAAAATGGTCGTCCACTGCGACCGCCATCGATGCCGCCACCGTCTGCGTGACGTTGCCCGCCGGATACCGCGGTCAGGACGTCGCGTTCATTTCCGATCTTGGCGCCATCGATGTCATTCCGGATACACTCGCTCGCGTGGTGATCAACGAGCGCACCGGCACGATTGTGGCCACGTCCACGGTTCGTCTGTCGCAAGTGGCCATTGCGCTTGGTTCTCTTACCATTACGGTCAGTTCGAACGTCGGGGTCAGTCAGCCGAATTCGTTCAACAACAGCGGACAGACCGTGGCGGTTCCGAGCACGAAAACCAACGTGAACGAAGTCAAGGGCGGCTTCACCGTGCTGAACGAACCACCCACGATCGAGCGACTCGCCGCCGCGCTCAACGCCCTGGGCGTCTCGACGCGTGAGATGATGGCCATTTTTCAAAGTCTGAAGCGCTCCGGCGCCCTGCAAGCCGAACTCGTGATCAACTGAGTCTTTCGTGATCAGCCGCTCAACCGCCTAAATCCAAAACACCTCACGCTCGTTTACGATGAACATCGTTCCCCTCAACGCCACGACCGTGGCCGGCACGACCCGAATCGCCGACCTTATCGCCGATACGCCCACGCGGCCGAAATCCCTGACTGGTGCCGCGCTGCGCAATGCATCCCCGGAACAGCAATGCACGGAAGTCGCTGCTCAATTTGAGGCGATCCTCGTTCGCCAGTTGCTCGCGCCGACCATGACGTCCATGCTGGGCGACGAAAAAGGTCCGGCGAACAGCGTTTATGGCGACCTCATGACCGACACATTTTCTCAACAGCTCACCCGCGGTGGAGGCCTTGGTCTTGGCCGCCTGCTGCAAAAACAACTCGCTCCCCGCGCTCCCCACGCAGCGCCTAACCCGGCCGCCTCGTCTGCGGCTCCCTTATAATCATGCACTGGCAACCCGTCGCTGAATCTCTTCGCAAAGAACTCGCCGAATACGGCGCGCTTTTGAACCTGTTCGAACAGCAGCAGGAAAGTCTTTTCCGGCGCGATCCCGACTCTGTGCTCCGCCTTGGCGGAGAAATCGAGGATCAAGCGCAGATCCTCCATGACTGCCGCCGCCGGCGTGAGCAGGCGGTCTCCAGCCTGGCCGTTTTTTGCAAGCAACCCGCCACGGTCACGCTTCGCGCGCTACTGCCACGGGTCGAGAGCGACGCCCGGCCGCTTTTGGAAGCATTGATCAATGAGATCAATCATCTCCTCCACCGCGTCCGGCGGACCAGCCGTCAGAATCACACGTTGCTTTCACGCACGCTCGAGTTGCACCAGGAAACCCTGCGTCAACTTCGCCCCGACTCATTTACGAAAACCTACGCGGCCGATGGTCGCGTTTCCATTGCCGGCGCGGCGGCCACTCCCGCTCTCCGCGCGGCGGGCTGACGTCAATTTCGATTTCTGATTTTCGACTGGGCGCCATTCGAAATCAAAAATCCAAGATCAAAATCTAAACTTCCATGTCCGGTCTTTTCGCCAGTCTCAACGCGTCTGTGAGCGCGCTCAGTGCGCACAGTCGCTCTGTTGAAATCGCCGGCAAAAATCTGGCGAATGTCAGCAATACCAGCTACGCGCGCCAGCGCGTCGTCTATGGCGATCGGGGTACCGTGGTCACACCAACGGGGGCTGAAAGTCTCGGCCTCGAGGCGCTCGGAGTGGAGCAGTTGCGCGACGTTTTGCTCGACCGCCAGGTGGTGCGTGAAACCTCGTTGAGTGCGTACTATCAGGCGCAGCAACAAGGCTACAGCCGCGCGCAGGCCGCTCTTGGCCAGGATGTCTCGAGCGCAGGCTCGACCGCCGGCGTCACGAACAGCAGCACCGACACCGGGGTTGGCGCGGCCCTCGACGACTTCTTTAACGCATTTCAGAGTTTCGCCGCGAACCCCACCGACACCGGCCAGCGACAGAGCCTGGTTCAGATCACGAGTATTTTGACAGACCGTATTGGCCTCGCTGATTCGCGGCTCGACCAGGTGCAGTCGGATTTGGATTCGCAGGTGACCAGCGATGTTTCGGAAGCGAATGTTTCGCTGCAAACAATTGCCGACCTGAACGAACAGATCGGCCGCTTAGAGATCAATCACCCTGGATCGGCCGTCGATTTACGTGATCAGCGCCAGGCTGCGCTCGAAACACTTTCCGCGAAACTTCCGATCCAGACGACGGAATCGACGAACGGTCAGATCGAAGTTTCCTGTCAGGACGCCTCGGGCAACCCGGTCGTTCTCGTCAGCCTCGGCGCGGTTCAAGGGACAGTTGCGTTCGACTCCTCCACCACGCCGCCAACTATTTCAGCCGGCTCGCCCGCGACCGCTCTCGCGCTCAGCGCTGGGTCTATTCAGGGTTCGCTGAGCGCCCGGGATGGCGCCATTCGAACACTGCGAGATCAGCTGAACGCCCTTGCAAGCCAACTCGTGACGTCCGTCAACGGGGCTTATAATCCGAGCGGCACAGGCGCGAATTTTTTTGATGCCAGTGGCACGACTGCCGCGACGCTCAAGCTGGATGCGAGTTTGACTCCGGCGAATCTCAAAGCGAGCGACGGTGGGGCTTCAGGCGACAATACCGTTGCCCTGGCGATTGCCCAACTCGCGAGCCAAAAATTCTCGACGACCGGAACGCCTCCCGACGCCATCGACGGAACGTTAGGCAACTTTTACGCGGGCGCGGTCAGCGGACTCGGTCAGGCACTTTCCGGCGCGTCGTCGCGGGTGAACGATCAATCCCGCATTGAACAACTCGTGCGTTCTCAGCGTGACGCGGTGAGTGGGGTTTCCCTCGACGAAGAGATGGCCGACCTGATGAAGTACCAACGCGCGTTCCAAGCGTCGTCCCGCGTCTTTCAAACCATCGATAACCTGCTGGATGTAGTCGTAAACCAAATGGGCCACTAAGCCTTAGCCGTTCAGAAAAAAACGCCCTTTAAAATTTAGCCGATCACGCAACACCTGAAGACCATGAGAATCGCAAGTAACACAATTTCGGATTCGATGATTCGGCAAATTCAGCAGCTGACGAGTGATCAGGCGAAATTGCAGCTGCAAGTATCGACGGGGCGGAGAATCACGGAGCCCGAGGATGACCCTGCGGCGGTTGGCCGGGTGTTGAATCTCCAGAGTGAACAACGTCAGCTCGCACAGTACGCCAATAATACGGAGAGGGCTTTGACTCTGGCCCAAACATCTTATTCCGGATTGCAGGGGATTAAGAAGGTTTCCGACCGTGCGGGTGAGCTCGCCACTCTTGGAACCGGCGCATTGAGCGTGGATTCCATGAAGACGTACGGCTCCGAAGTTGACCAACTCCTTGAACAGGGACTTCAGCTCGCGAACAGCCGCTCTGGCGGTGATTATCTCTACGGCGGCACCGTTACGGATACACCGCCGTTTGTCGCCGTTCGCGATAGCAATGGCAAGATCACGTCCGTCAGCTACGTGGGCAATTCGAACCAGGCGGGCATACCATTGTCGGAATCGACGAACGTCAACCCGACCACCTCCGGTGCAACGAACACCGGCCTCAACGATTTCCTCTCGTCTCTGATCACATTGCGCGACTCTCTGAACAGCGGGGACGTGGCTGCCGTTCGCGCGGCCCAGCCTGCACTCCAAACCGGCGAAGACGTGATCATTTCCAGCATGGCCGAAAACGGCGGCATTCAGACCCGCATCGAAGCGGCACAATCACAGCAACAGGATCGGGTCACTGGACTCGAGTCGCTCATTTCCGGTGAATCCTCCGTCGATCTGCCCACGACAATTGTTAAATTGAACCAGACTACGACGGCCTACCAGGCGGCCCTGGCCTCGGCTTCGAAGATCATGAATCTCTCACTTCTCGATTACCTTAAATAACCCCTCAAACCTTTTCCTGCCCATGAAAGTCCTGCCTGACATTACACCGATCGATTTCGATATCCCCGCATCCAACGAAATCATCCTGCCGAGTGGCTTGATCGGTTTCTCCCAGTATCAGCGTGCTGAACTGCTCTACATGCCTGATCACCTCCCATTCTTGTGGATGCGACTCCACGGACCCGATACGATTCACTTCATCGTGATGGAGCCGGGCAACCTGATCGCAGGCTACGAGCCGGAGGTTTTCGATGAGGACGCCGAGCAGCTCGCGATTGCCGATCCGTCTGAAGCACTGATTCTCAACATCGTCACACTGCGGCAACAGTCCCCGATCGACGCCACGGTGAACCTGATTGGGCCGATCCTCGTGAATCGCCGTACGCGCGTTGGCCGGCAACTCGTAATTTCCAACTACTCGCGCTATAGCGCGCACCACGCTCTCGTCGATCACTCTCCGGCGCAGGCCGTGGCTCGAACCGCTTGATTTACTGCCATGCTTGTCCTCTCCCGCAAAGTTAACGAGGCGATCGTAATCGGCGATTCGATCGAGATCCGCATCACGCGGATCGAGGGCGATTTCGTGAAAATTGGAATTTCCGCTCCGCGTGACGTTCCCATTTTTCGCAAGGAAGTCCTCACCGCCATCGCGGCCAGCAATCAAGCTGCCGCTGTCCGAGCCGCGCAGCCGGGCGCACTCCCATCGTTGCCGGTTTCCAAAAAAGTTCCAGCGCAGTCTCCCACGACCTGAAGTCCAAAGGAGCCCACGCATTCGTCCATTCCACAATCCCAACATTTTCTAAAAAAAACCAGTCATACCATGAGCGTCATCAATACCAACATCCAGGCCATCGCTGCTGCCCGCTCGCTCAATGCGAGTCAGGAAATGCTCGGTCGGTCTCTCACCCGGCTTTCGTCGGGTTCGAAAATCGTCAACCCGTCCGACGATGCCGCGGGCCTCGCCGTTTCGGAAAAACTCGACGCGCAGAACCGCCGCGTTCAAGCCGCGACCACCAACGTTCAGAACGCTGTCTCCTACATCCAAACGGCTGACGGATTCATGAGTGGCATGACCAAGATCCTCTCGCGCATGAGCGAGCTCGCGATCCTGGCGAAGGACGTCACCAAAAATTCGACCGACGTCGCGCTCTACGGCGAGGAGTTCAAGGCGCTGCAGGACCAGCTCCGCGCGACCATCGGCGGGTCCACCTCCGAGATTGGCGGGACCACAGACATCAACACGCCGCTTGGTGCGTTTAACGGCATT
>DAITQE010000002.1:16693-22697 GCA_036833235.1 Opitutus sp. | reverse complement strand
CTGGCCGAGGCAGAGGTGATCTATCGCCGGTTGAGAACTGCGGCTCCGAAAGATTTCGACATCGCGCATCTTTCCGGACTGGTCGCTATTCAACAGGGACGAATGCCCGAAGCGGTGGAGATGCTGACGCGCGCGTTGCGGATCGACCCAAAAGCGGTGACGTGCGAGATGCGTCTCGGTACGGCGCTGCTGGCCATCGGCCGAGTCGCGGAGGCCGAACAGCGGTTGCGCCATGTTGTGGCCCAAGCGCCGACCTCCGGCGAGGGCTGGGACACGCTCGCCTATTTGCTCAAAACGCAGGATCGACTGGCGGAGGCGCTTACCTGTCATGAGAAATCGGTGAAGCTGCAGCCGCGCAACACAGTCGCGTGGTACAACTACGGGCTCACGCTCAGCCTGTTTGGCCGCTATGCTGAAGCGTTGGGCTGTCATGATCGTGCGCTGGAGATCGACCCTAAGTTTGCGCTGGCGCGGTTTGGCCGGGCGCAGGCGTTGCATCAAGCCGATCGCATTCCCGAGGCGGTGGCGGACTACCGGATTTTTCTCGCGCGCGAACCGCGGCAGCACGATGCGCGGAGTTACCTGCTCTTTGCGTTGCACTGTCTCGATGGACTATCTCGCGAAGAACTTTTTGCGGAGCACCTCGCTTTCGGTCGGGCGCTCGCGCCGCGATCTCCGCCGCAGCTCACGAATGTTCCGGATCCCGGTCGCCGCCTGCGCGTGGCGATATTATCTCCAGATCTGCGGATTCATTCATGCGCGTATTTTATCGAGGCATTGTTGCAGCACCTTGATCGCGAGCACTTTGAAATTTATCTCTATCACGACCATTTCCGCGAGGATGCGGTTTCGGCGCGATTGCGGACGCTCGCTGTCGTGTGGCGCAACTTTGTCGGACAGCCCGGTCCGACAGTGGAGAAAGCCATTCGCGCCGACGCGCCCGACATCTTGATCGATCTCGCCGGACATACGGGAATGACCAATCGCCTGATGCTCTTCGCGGACCGGCTGGCGCCCGTGCAAATCACTTATCTCGGCTATCCCAATACGACCGGTGTGCCGGCGATGGATTACCGTTTTACGGATACGTTCGCCGATCCGGAGGGCGTGGCGGACGCGTTCGCGACCGAAAAGCTCGTGCGTTATTCGAAATGTGCCTGGACGTATTTGCCCCCCGAAGACGCCCCCGAGTGTCTCGATCGCAGCGTCGATGAATCTGCTCCAGTGACGTTTGGCTGCTTCAACACCATGGCCAAGGTGACGGATGCGATGCTTCAATTGTGGGCGCGTGTGCTCGCTGAGACGCCGGCTTCGCGACTGCTGTTCAAAGGGGCCGGCCTGGGCGATGCCGCAGTGCGGACGCGTTATATAGAGAGGTTTCAGCGTCTCGGACTCCCGTTCGACCGGATTGAATTGTTGGAGCGCACGCCGGATCGCGTTTCGCATCTCGCCGTTTACCAGCGGGTGGATATCGCACTGGACACGTATCCGTATCATGGAACGACCACGACGTGCGAAGCATTGTGGATGGGCGTGCCGGTGGTGAGCCTGGGAGGCGAGCAACACATGTCGCGAGTTGGGGTGAGTCTGCTCAACGCCGCCGGTCATCCGGAGTGGGTGGCCGCGGATGCGGAGCAGTATTTTCAGATCGCGACAACACTGGCTCGTGATCGCGCAAATCTCGCGACGTTACGCCGAACGTTGCGCGACGATTTGCGGAAAGGGCCGCTCCTGAATCATGTCGGACAAGCCGGGCGCTTCGGCGCGGCATTGCGACAGTGCTGGATCGAGTGGTGCCGTTCGAAGGCGACTGGCGAATCGTTATGACGCCCGCGAAATTGAATGAGCTCTTCCGAAAAGCGGTCGAGCTTCACCATGCCGGAAAGTACGGTGAAGCCGACGTGCTTTATCGGCAGGTTTGCGCGAGCGCGCCGCACAGTTTCGACGCCTATCATCTTCACGGCTGGCTGGCATTCCAACAAGGACGCTTTGCCGACGCCGTGGTGCGACTCGAGCGCGCGGCAAAACTCAATCCGCGTTCCGGTCTTTGTGCCCTGCGACTGGCGCACGCTTTGAAAAAGATCGGCCGGCTGGCCGATGCGCGGAGTGCGGCGAAACGCGCCGCCGAGCTTGAACCAGCAAATGCGGACGCACATTTCTGCGCCGGAGATCTGGCGGCGTCTACTGAAGGCTTCGCCGCGGCCGTGCCGCACTTTCGCCGCGTGACGGAATTACAACCCAACGCGGGCGACGGCTGGGCCAGTCTGGGAGTCGCGCTGGCGCAATCGGGTGGGCCGGACGAAGCCCTGGGCTGCTTCACGCGAGCGCTGTCGCTCGAACCGAAGAATGTGCAGGCATTGACCGGACGCGCTTTGGTGCTGCAGGAAAGCTATCGCGCGGCCGAAGCGATTGCGGCGTACGATGCGGTGCTAAAGCAGAATCCAGCGCACCATGAAACCCGCAGCGCGCGACTGCTGACGTTGCATTACCTCGACGGCGTCACGCGCGAGCAGATGGCGCTCGAACACCGGGCGTTTGGCGACGCTGTGAAACCTACTCCGGTCACGGTTTCATTCTCGAACCGCCGCGAGCCCGATCGAAAGCTCAGGCTCGCCTTTCTTTCGCCGGACTTGCGGGCCCACTCGGTCGCCTATTTTCTGCGGCCGTTGATCGCGCATCTGGATCGGACGCAGTTCGAAATCATCCTTTATCACGATCACGCCCGGGTTGACGCGATGTCAGACCGGCTGCGTGAGCATGCGCAGATCTGGCGGAATTTTGCGGGACAAGCACCGGACGTGGTGGAAGCGGCGATCCGATCCGATGCTCCGGATATCCTGGTGGATCTTGCAGGCCACACCGGGTTCAACCGGTTGCCCTTGCTGGCCCGCCGTCTGGCGCCGGTGCAGGTTACGTATCTCGGATATCCGGATACAACAGGCGTGGCCGCGATGGACTATCGCTTCGTGGATGCGATCACGGACCCGATCGGCCGCGCGGAGGCGTTTGCGACGGAACAGCTGGTGAGGTTTTCATCGACAGCGTGGGCCTATGAGCCGCCCGCGGAGGCGCCACTGCCGGCGCGGTCTGGTTCCGATTCCGAGCTGACGTTCGGATGCTTCAATAATTTCGCCAAAGTGAGCGATGCGACGATTCGCGGCTGGGCGTCGGTGCTGAACGCCATGCCCCAATCGCGACTGTTGCTCAAGGCACAAGGGCTGGAGCGACCCGCTCAACAGGAGAGGGTAAAGCTGCGGTTTGAAGGACAGGGGATCGAGCCCGGAAGAATCGAACTCAGCGGGCGATTGAGCGGCATACGTGAACATCTCGCCGCGTATTCCGCGGTCGATATCGCGTTGGACACGTTTCCCTACAACGGCACCACCACGACCTGTGAGGCGCTTTGGATGGGTGTTCCGGTTCTCACACTGCAAGGAGGTCATCACATGTCGCGGGTAGGGGCGAGCCTGCTCAGTGCGGTCGGGCACGCTGAGTGGATTGCGCGGACGATAGAGGAATATATCGTGATCGCGCGTCGGCTCGCCTCCGATCGCCAGCGGCTCGCGGAACTCAGGGCGGTGCTACGGACGGAATTGGAAAATAGCGCGCTCTTCGATCATGCCGGCCAGGCGAAGCGTTTCGGCGATGCGCTGCGTAAGTGTTGGACCACGTGGTGCGAGCGGACGGCGGGTGCAACATAAGCCAGCAATGCAGTTGAGTGTTGAGAGACCGATCTTCAGCCGAATCTCAACTGCATTGTTACGGTTAAGATCAGTACGGAACAACTTTCAGGCCGGGCACCCTCGAAAACGCCCGGTCACGTGTCACCACGTGGAATCCGTAGCGCAGTGCGATACCGGCAATCCACAGATCGTTTTCGCCCATTTCGAACGGCAGTATGCGCTGGAGACCGCCGCAAAACACCGCATCGTCCCGGCCAAGCGGCACCGGGACAAAGCCGCGAAAAAAACGGCGGGTTTCCGTAGCAGTCGCGCCAACTGCGAATTCCCCCATCGTCACGACGCTGGCGCGGCGTGTCCTGTGCCGAGTCGCCGTCAAAAGCGCGTGACACGCACCACGAGTGTGCGCCTGCAACTCTGCAGCGAGATCGATAAAAAAGGTCGTATCAAGCAGCATGACCACGGCGAGACGGTCGGGCAGAGCGAGTCGGATTTTTCTTTCGGCGACGAAGCAATGCGACATCTACTTTCGGAGGGTTCGACATCAGGTCGGCAAGCGATGCGTCGAGGTCGGTATCATCGGCGAAAACGCGCCGCACTACGTCGCCAAAGGATTCGCGGGGACGTTTGGCCTTTTTAATCAGCCCGTAAGCCTCTTGGTCGAGAGTGAGTGTTTTCCAGCCCATGTAAAACCAACACACGCAAAACCAACCCATGTCAAGTGGACGAACCTCCTCGCTAGAGCCGACGCGGCGCGCGGCACAACCGCTCAGGTTAGGTCCGCTCATCGAGCGGTGAATTTCGTGCGCGTTATCACCCGCCGGGCACCGGCGCCGAATTTTCGGCAACACCGATTCGTATTTAGAAAGCGAGCACGCTTTCAGGGCTACAGATAGAGCGATCCGTTCGAACCCGCGGGTATCACGGAGGGTCGCGGATAGTCCTGAGGCGAGAGCGGAGCGGGCGGGACGCCCGCGCTCCCATAGGAGGCCATCGAAGGCGGCGCTCGCTGTCCCTATCGAGCTTTTCCTCCGCTACGCGCATGCCCACGCGGGAGGCTGAAAAGACGAGCGGCAATTTTTGCCGTCGGGGTTTCGCCGGCTCTGCCCGGGGTGGATCCGGCTGGGTTGGTAAATTACTAGTTCCGTCGAACTAGCGAATTACAGAAGCGGTGAGCCGCATGGCGTGGTTTTTGCGTAAGAATGAGTTTATGCCTTCCTTCACGATCATCGCCGACTGGATGGGGATCCTCTTCGTCGCCTGCGGTCATCTTAACCACTGAGCTGTGCTGTCGAACGCCGTTCAGAAGGTCCTCGACGAGGGACTCGCATTGCAGGGTAAGGGACGATTGGCGGACGCCGCGACGCGGTATGCGCGCGTCCGTGAGTTGGCGCCGGGTGATTTCCAGGGCTGGCACTTCGGCGGCATGGCCGCGCTTTTGGCGGGGCAGGCGGAGGACGCGGCGAAACTGTTGGGACGGGCGCTGCAACTTAAACCGGCTTCAGCCCAAACGGCCTTTGGTCTCGGCGTCGCCCATGTGGCACGAGGAGATCTTGCGGGTGCCGAGTCGCTGCTTCGAGGCCTTACCCAAAAAGATCCCAAGCTGGCTGACGGCTGGCATTATCTTGCGTTGGTTTATCAAACGCAGGGGCGCTTTGACGAGGCTCTCGCCGCACGCAAACGGGTAATTGCTCTTCGACCAAAGTACGTAGCGGGTTGGTCCGATCTCGGTTCCACGCTGTCGATCGTGGGCCGTCAAACGGAGGCGCTCGAATGTTTTTCCAAGGCGCTGGTGCTCGATCCAAAAGACCAGCGGGCGCGTCTGGGTCGGGCGATGGTGCTGTTCAAATGCCACCGGGTGAACGAAGCGGTCGCGGAGTATGCGGCCGTAATCGCGGGTGATCCTGCGCGGTACGAAGCGCGGAGTTTTCGGCTCATGGCGCTCAACAGCCTCGCTGACCTGAAACCTGAACAAGTATTCTCGGAACACGTGGCGTACGGTCGCGCGGTCGGTGACGCCGTGCGCAGCCAGTGGCGCAATCTGCCCGAACCGGAACGACGGTTGCGCGTCGGATTTCTGTCGCCGGATTTTCGCGAACATTCGGTCGCCTATTTCATCGAGCCGCTTTTGCGGCGGCTTGCGCCGGAGAAATTCGAAATCATCCTCTACCACGATCACGCCCAAACGGACGCGGTTTCGGAGCGACTTCAACGCTGCGCGACCCTGTGGCGAAACGTGGCCGGCCGAACGGACGAAATGGTCGAAGCGGCGATCCTCGGCGACGGACCGGATATTCTGGTTGATCTGGCCGGGCATACCGGCA
>DAITQE010000002.1:16295-16683 GCA_036833235.1 Opitutus sp. | reverse complement strand
GAGCCGATTGCGGCTATTTGCCCGCCGGGTGGCGCCGGTCCAGATCACGTATCTTGGTTATCCGAATACGACGGGCGTACGGGCGATGGACTATCGCTTCGTTGACGCCATGACCGATCCGGAGCCGATGGCGGACGCGTTTGCGACGGAGAAACTGATGCGTTTTGCGCCGACGGCCTGGGCGTATTTGCCGCCGGCGAACGCGCCGGAGGCGGGCCCGTTGCCGGCATTGCGCAATGGATACGTGACCTTCGGCGCGTTCAACAATTTCACGAAAGTCACTGATGAAACGCTGCGAAACTGGGCTCAATTGCTCAATTCGGTGCCGGCGTCACGGCTGCTGTTAAAAGCGGACGGATTGGCTGAGCCGGCTGTGGGCGAGCCGGTG
>DAITQE010000002.1:0-16285 GCA_036833235.1 Opitutus sp. | reverse complement strand
TCGCGGAGGAACGGGTCGAGTTGTTGTCACGTACTCCGGACACGCTTTCGCATCTGGCGCTCTACGGTCGCGTGGATATTGCGCTCGATACGTTTCCGTACCACGGCACGACGACGACCTGCGAAGCGCTTTGGATGGGGGTGCCGGTGGTGACGCGGGCCGGCGACTCGCATGCGTCCCGCGTCGGCGTCTCGCTCCTTCGCGCGGTGGGCCATTCCGAATGGATCGCGACTACGCCGGAAGAGTATATCCGCATTGCGGTGACACTGGCGGGGGATCTTTTACGACTGGCGGAGCTGCGCGCCTCGTTGCGCGATCAGATGAGCCGATCCGCTCTGCTGGATCACGCAGGACAGGCGGCCCGCTTCGGTGCGGCGCTCCGGCAGAATTGGCGAAACTGGTGCGTGACAAAAAACAGTTCAGTCGTCGCGGTTCCGCCCGAATTGGCTTTTTCATGAACAAGAAAACGCTCGGGCGACTTTTGGATACGGCGCTGGCTCATCACAAAGCGGGCCGGCACGCGGAAGCAGACGCGCTCTACGCGCAAGTCCGTGAAGCGGCGCCGCGCCTGTTCGATGGCTGGTTTCTCGGTGGAGCGCTGGCGATCCATGCTGATCGCCCGGCAGACGCGGTGCCGCTGCTGACCCGCGCGCTGCAGATCGAATCCGGCTCCTCGAAATGTCGGCTCTTTCTCGGCATGGCGCTGGCTGATCTCGGACGTTACGCGGAAGCGGAAAAGCCGCTGCGAGCGGCACTCCAGAAACATCCCGATCATCCAGCGGCATGGGAAAACCTGGCGAAGGTTCTGACGGAGTTGGGTCGACCCGCCGAAGCCGATGAGTGCCTGCGGCACGTACGCAAAGCTTCATGCATTTCAGATGTCGACGCAGCCTGACTGGCTGGCGTGACGTCTATTAGCATCTGGACCGGGGCGGGGGAGTCTGGCGCGGACGTGCCTCCGCGATCCGTCACCCGCAGACCCAGTGCGAGGGAAAATTTTGCCGAGCGGCGGAACGTTTCGTTGCAGTCATGAGAGGTAACTCATGGTAACTGGGAAAAAATATCATGTAATACACTAAAGGATAAATGGATAAAATAGCACCGGCGGCTGCGGTCTAAATCCTGCGACATGCTGTGAATGCTTCTTTTCACGCAGCCATGGCTACCGGCTTCCACTTGTTGTCTTGCGGCGGGGACCCTCTGCGACCGGCGGTCGTTGCTTTCGACTGGACGTGGCTGCCCTGACGACAAGCACGATTATCTCATTGGGGCTTTCAATCGTGATCGCGAGATCCGGCGGGCGCGTCGATGAATCCATCCCTTTTCCCAACTCCGGCTCTTATGTTGACTCTTCCACAAACGAAAACTGTCGCCGGCGCACTGAATCCGGATTTCCTTCGAACTCTTCGTACGCTTTTTCCGTTGACCGCATTTGTCGAGACAGGGACGTACCTCGGGGATACGGCTGCGATCGCCAGCACCCTCTTTCCATCTGTTCATACCATCGAGCTTTCAGAGGCGCTGGCGCAAAAGGCAGTTATCCGGTTCGCGATGGTGCCGCACGTTAGGGTTCATCAGGGCGATTCGGCAACGATGATGGCCAAAGTTGTTGGCCAGCTGGACGGCCCCACGCTTTTTTGGCTCGACGGACACTACAGTGAAGGCGTCACTGCGCTCGGTTCGCAGAATACGCCGATTCGAGAAGAACTTCGGATGATCGCACAAACCGCTCCGCGTGGTTCGGTGATCCTCATCGACGATCTGCGGCTCTTCGACGGCAACGCGTCGCAGCCTAACGTTCCTCCCTCAATGCACGGGTATCCGAGTCTGAATGAAATCTACACGGAGCTTTCCGGCATGGATTACCAGTTCTTCATTCTCGGTGATGTCGGTCTCGCAATCCCGAAGACGACCGATGTCGCAGTCTCGTCGCTCATCCAAGCGCTTACCATCAGCCGCCTTTACGATGGGCAAAACTTGGAAATCCAAGAGGTATTGGATGCGGAAAAGATCATCATAAACGCCACGGGCAGCGAACGGGAGGTGGTTATCAATATGGCGGCGCCGTATACCTTTACTGAACAGTTTGGTCTCGGCCTTCATTACCGTTTCTGGCGCAGCCTGATCCTCCTAGGTGAGAACCGCGCGCTCGACGCCGGCCACGAACTCGTCGCGGCAATTGAAAAGGGATTCTCTCACTGGCGCGCGCGTTGGTATCTGGCTCTAATCCTCCGGGAGGGACAACAGGCCGTCGTTGCCCAACGGCTGGTCGAGGAAATACTCGCCATTGCCCCTGAGTTTGAAGCCGGGAAGGAGTTCCTTCGACGTCTGTCATCCTCCGGGAATCTCGCAAAGCCGCCAGCGGAGCCGCTCGCACGACCGATGCTTTCTACGGAGCGCCCTCTTGTGGAGCAGCTGGAGGCTCTTGGAATGTATTACGCAGGAAGTCCGTTGCGACTTCATCTGGGATGTGGGGAGTATCACTTCGACGGATATCTCAACATAGACTATCCACCATCTGAGCACACCTGCCAGACGCGCATCGGCGCCGACGTGTTTGGCGATATAACGAAGCTTCGTCTGCCCGCGGCGGCACTGCACGAGATCCGGCTTCACCACGTTTTTGAGCACTTCAAACGCGCCGAAGCGCTCGCCCTGCTTATCACTTGGCACGAAGCCCTCAGGATCGGCGGACAGCTCCATGTTGAGACACCCGACGTTGAAGGATGCGCTCGGCAGCTTGTCTCAGACATACCTTTCCAGATGAAGCAGGCGGTGCTACGCCACTGCTTCGGCTCGCAAGAAGCGGGATGGGCAATTCACTACGACGGCTGGACGGAGCAGAAATACCGCCACGTTCTCGGCAAGCTCGGCTTCACGGTCAAAACGGCCGCGCGTTCGTGGGCGCACCCGCCCCACCTGGCGAATGTCGAAGCCATCGCGACGAAGACACGGGCGATGAGCCGTGGCGAATTGCTCGCTGCCGCTGACAATCTCCTGACTGAATATATCGTCGCGGATGTGCCGAGCGAACGAGCCATGTGCGAGGTCTGGCGCAAGGCGATGCGGGAGTTCCTCTCGATCACGGCAGGAGGCCCTGTGCCGCTCCCACACGTCGAATCAGCCGGAGCCACGCAACCGGAGACCAACGATATCGGCCCGCGGAAAACAGCCGCCAACAAGCGTATCCATGGCGTCATTTTCAGCAAAGACCGGGCGCTTCAGCTCGATGCCACGCTGCGCTCCCTTTTCGCCTGCTGCGCCGACGCTCACTCGGTCGCGCTGCACGTGCTTTACCTCGCTTCGAATCCGTCACATCAACATCATTACGACCAGCTCGCACTCGAATATCCGCAGGTTAAGTTCATGCCTGAGCGCAGCTTTCGCACCGACTTTATTGCCCTGATCGAGGGAGCCTCCGAAATCCTGCTCATTGTCGACGATAACCTCTTCGTAAGACGGTTCTGCCTCGCCGATGCAGTCGTGGCGCTCGCAGAAAACAAAGACGCGATCGGCTTCTCCCTGCGGCTCGGCCGGAACACGACTTATTGCTATCCTTTCGACCGGTCGCAGCGGGTGCCTCCGTTGACCTTGATCGCGCCAGGTGTTGCCAAATTCATCTGGCCGACGTCCGAACTCGATTTTGCCTATCCGCTGGAGGTCTCGAGTTCCTTATATCGCGGCTGCGATCTTGTGCCTCTTCTCACTGCGCTTGAATTCAAAGACCCGAACACGCTCGAAGCTAAACTCAGCGAGAGCGCGCCGCGTTTCCTCGAAAGCCTTCCAGCATTGCTCTGTTTCGAGCATTCCGTCGCCTTCTGTAATCCAGCAAATAAAGTCCAGACAATCATGGCGTCCAACCGCGCCGGCGGTCATGAACACTATTCCGCTGCAAGTTTCGCGGACCGGTTCACAGCCGGCGATCGTGTTGATGTCTCGGCGTTCATCGGTTATACCCCACATGGTTGCCACGAAGAAGTCGATTTTGCCTTCATCCGCCGACCGGCTGCTGTGCTCAGCTCTTCAAACGCCGCCCCCGCGGTATCTACCGAGCTTGTCCGCGCCAGTGTCGTCATTACCTGCTACAATTATGGCAGGTATCTGCGTGACTGCGTGCGAAGTGTGGCGAATCAGACCTTCAAAGATTTCGAAATAATCATCGTTAACGACGGCAGCACCGACAATTCCCAGGCCGTCGCGGAAGCCTGCCTCGCGGAATTCCCCGGCCTCCAAATCAGCCTTCTCAACCAGCCCAACTCCGGTCAGCCGGCGCTGGCGCGCAATGCCGGCATCCGGCAGGCGAAGGGCGAATTTGTTCTCCCCGTCGACGCCGATGACCAGATCGATCCAGGCTATCTCGCAGAGGCTTTCAAGGTTATCGATTCCGATCCGAAGGTGGACCTGGTGTACTGTGACTCGCTCTTCGACAACGGCAAGATCCGCAGCCGTAAGACGCCCGGCAGCTTCGACCCTAAGGCCCTCGCCGCGGCCAACCAGCTCGTCTACTGTTGCGTTTACCGCCGGGCGATCTGGGAAAAGGTTGGCGGTTACCGCGACAACGTGCGCGGCTACGAAGATTGGGATTTTTGGCTTGCTGCCAGTCTCACCGGCGCAAACGCGGCCTACGTTTGCTCCATTGGGCTTCTTTATAAGGAGAAAGCCGGCGGAGTTTATTCGCAGACCGTCGCTCATCATCAAGCCCGCTACGCTCAGGTCATGCTGAACAATCCGGCGGCCTACACGTCCGCTGAGCTTCAACAAGCGCGAACATTGCTCGCCACGCTCGGGGCACCCAAACCGACGGCGCTCGTTTCCGTCGTCATCCCCTGCTACCAGCAGGCGCGATATCTCACCGAGGCCGTGCAGAGCGTTTGTGCGCAGTCCTATCCCAATTGGGAAATCATTATCGTCAACGACGGCAGCCCGGACAACACCAGCGAGGTCGCGCAGGCGCTGATATACCAACACTCCGACCGTCGAATCCGCCTGATTGAAAAACCGAACGGCGGATTGGCCGACGCGCGCAACGCCGGCGTTCGCTCTGCCCAGGGTGAGTATATCCTGCCGCTCGATGCGGACGATATCATCGCTCCGACCTTCCTCGCGAAAACGGTCGCTCTTCTTGATCAGAACCCCGGGGTGGGTATCGCTTACACCGATTGGATCTATTTTGGCGCTTATCAGGCGACCCGCAACGCGATCGACTACGACTTCAAACGGCTGTGCACGAAGGAAAATCTTTTCACCTGCACATCGCTCTACCGGAAAAAAGCCTGGGACGCCGCTGGCGGGTACAACACCAACATGACCCACGGCGTCGAAGACTGGGATTTCTGGATCGGATGTGGCGAGCACGGTTTCAAAGGTCAGCGCATTCCCGAGCCGCTTTTCTTCTACCGCGCCAAGGACACCAGCATGATCCACGCGCTGCAGCCGCACCTATCGGCGATGTTCGCGCGCATCATCCTGAATCATCCAAAGCTATACAATCCCGAGGCGTTGCGGAAAGCCGGCGAGATTCTCGCCGAAGCAAAATTGGCGCCGCCAAAGCCGAGTTCGCCGGGGACGGAATGGTTTCCAACCACAACAACGCCGGCCGACTTTGCCCAGAGCGTGACGGAGGCCGAGAAGCTGGTCCGCGACGGCCAACTGGAGGCGGCCATTGCCAAAATCGAGCATACCTTGCGCCTTGCGCCGACGGCAGAGTGTTCTGCCCGCGCCAAGGAGATTCTCGATCTCCTCCGGGCGGCCATGCCCGCACAGGCGGAAGCCGCAGCGGCTGGCACGAGTGCTCCGGCCGTGATCGACGAGATCTTCGGCGCGGACGAGGTGACGAATGTCCAGCAGCTCATCGCGACTTATTGCGCCAATCCCGCAGATCCGGTGCGGGAGCAACTGCTGGAGCTCCAACAGGGACTGATGAAGTTTCTGGTAACGAACGACCCCGAAACACTCGAAGGTCACTTCAAGGGCAGCTTTGGCGTGGTCTTCCGCGCCTTGGTCGAAAGCGGTTTGTCGTCCGAAGCGCCTACGACTGAGGGCTGTGCCCAGCTCGCAGTACTAGATGAGGCTCTCGCCGAACCGAGAAACCACAAGGACACCTTCGACTATCGGCCGCTGCTGGCCCGAATGTTGCGCGCTCCGGCGCATCGTGGCTTGGCGATGATCGCGCTGGAGAAGGTTCCGGCATGGTTACTAAAAGACTTCCTTGGCTACGTCCTGCACTCGCCGCACGTGTTCGTAACCGATAGTGAAACGGAGCTGTATCATACGCATGCGCTGAGCTGGGCCCGCGTGATCCTTCAGCTCACCCAGACCTCGCCGAACAGCGAGCTGACGATGAGTGTGGCGCTGTTTTTCACGAACGCGGCGAACTACATCCCGCTCTACTTTAGCAATCGGAATACGCGCGAACTGGCCGAGAAACGCGCGGCGATCATCGAGTTTGTGCTCAGAAAGAACGGGGCCGTGATCGACGTTAAACTGCCCAGACGTCCCAAGAACCGGGGGAAGATCAAAGTCGGGTTTCTGAACGCGCATTTCGGTGCGCAGACGGAAACGCATGTCACTTTGCCGACCCTCCAGCTGGACCGCGAAAAATTCGAAATCTGTTTGTTCGCGACCGCTCAGCGACCCGGTCCAATCGAGGACTACTGCCGCTCGTTCGCGGACTCGTTTACGCTGTTGCCTCAAAATGTGCACGAGCAGGTGAAAATAATCCGCGAGGCGGCGCTCGACGTGGTTATCATCGGCACGAATGTCACGGCGGTGACCAATGCGATTTCATTAATTGCGCTGCACCGACTGGCGCCGCTGCAACTGGTTTCCTACTGCTCACCCGTGAGCACGGGCATGCGACATGTGGATGGTTATCTTACCGGGACGCTGAACGATTTCCCGGAGCTGCAAGATCACTTCAGCGAGACGTTGCAGTTCTGCGAAGGACCACCCGGCTGTCTCGATTATACGGTTGAAGTGAAAGGCTCGTCCGCGGAATTCAGTCGCGCGAGCCTTGGGCTTGGCGCGGACGACGTCGTCTTCGTCAACGCCGCTGCGTGCTTCAAGATTCTGCCTGAGCTGCAGGAAACGTGGGCAAAGATCCTTAAGGCGGTGCCGAAGTCGCGCCTGCTTCTGCTGCCATTCAATCCGAACTGGTCAAACCGCTTTCCGGTTAAGCAATTCGAGCGCACGCTCACCGAAGCTTGCGAGCGTCACGGTGTTGGCCGCGACCGGTTCATCCTGGCCGACTCGCTGCCTTCGCGTGCCGATGTCAAATCGCTGGAGCGCGTCGCCGATGTGTATCTCGATACGTTTCCCTTCTCGGGGAGCATTTCGGTTATTGACCCGCTCGAGCTCGGACTTCCGCCCGTTGTGTGGGAAGGAAAAACGCATCGCTCGCGCATGGCCGCGGCTCTGCTGCACGAACTCGAGATTCCCGAGCTGATCACCCAGGATGAGGCCTCATACATCGCGCTCTCAGCAAAGCTCGCGACAGAGCCGGCCTATCGGCGTCAGCTTAATCAACGCATTCAGGCAGCGATGGCGCGGAAGCCTAAATTCATCAATCCGACGGCGTATGCCCGAGGTTTGGGCACTCTCCTGGAATCGCTGGTTATCGGTGGGCGGAAAACCCGCCTGCCCGCGCCGACGTCCGAATGCGAGATGGCTCTCGCCTGATTAACGAAATGCAAGTGTCACGGCGAGCCCATCTTCCAACGAGACGGTTGCCGTGAAACCCAATTCCGTTTTCGCCAGCTCGGAAGAGCCGAGTGAATGGCGAATATCCCCGGGTTTTCCGGCGGCATACGTCGCTGCCGGCGAGCCGGCGATCTGCGCGCGCAGCACCTCGAGCAAACGATTGAGCGTCGTGGCCCGTCCGGTGCATATGTTGGCCACCCCGCTGGTGATTGGCGAACGCGTCGCTGCGAGAACATTGGCCCGCGCGACATCGCTGACCGATATGAAGTCGCGCGACTGCTCACCATCTCCGTAAATAGTCGGTGCGACGCCGGTGCGCAGCTTGTCGCAGAAGATCGAAATGACTCCGGAATACGGCGACATCGGGTCCTGACGGGGTCCGTACACGTTGAAATAGCGGTGGCAACGAGTCACGAATCCAAACGACGCTGCGTGCCCGAGCAGGATCGCTTCGGATGCGAGCTTCGCTGCTCCATACGGACTGATTGGATGTGTTGGCGTTCGCTCCGAGAGCGGAAGTTCGCGCGCGTCACCGTATACGGCGGCCGATGAAGTAAAGACGACTCGTTTGATGCGATGCGCTCGCGCAGCTTCGGCGATCAAATGCGAGGCGTGGACGTTGAGCTGATAGTTGAGTTCGGGATTGGAAAGACTTTCCTGAACGCTCACCAGCGCGGCCAGATGGATAATCGCCTCCGGCTTTGTCTCGCTCGCGAGTCGATCCAGACAGCCTGGCGCAGTAATGTCAGCCTGAACGAAACGGAAGGATGCGTTTCGCCGGGCTTGGTCCAGGTTTGTCAGCCGTCCTGTGCGAAGATTGTCGATACCGACGACGGAATGTCCTGCGTCAAGTAATTGATCACACGTGTGGCTGCCAATAAACCCGGCGGCGCCGGTCACCAGGAAGGTCGACATGCGAAGAGGAAGAGCTATTCACGGAGTCACCGCAATGCCGATGCGGTTCTGCGAACGACTGCGGCTTGTTTTTCGCCCGTTTCTCAAACATCACCGGTGCTCACTCAAGCCGGCAAACGCGTCGTCCTGCCGGCCCTCATCCTGCAATGACACTCTCCAATTCGGCTCCTTTGCGGAAAGTACGCCTCTTCTATTTCAACACGTGGGCTGATCTGCTGGAAGACGCTGCCGCTTATGTGGCCCGGGTTCCGTCACTCGATCTCGGACCTCTGGTCAGCGATCGCCATGACGCGGCGCTCTTAAAAAAAGCGCGGCTTGATTGCGACTGGTACGCAGAAAATGCCCGCTGTTTCGGCAGCCTGCAGCACGAGGGGATTGAATTCGCGCCCGCGCAGGTTTTTGGGCAGAGGGGAGCGGCTGATTTACTAGGGGCGTCGACACGACGACCGCCAGGCGAGGAGTGGTGGGTGGTGTTCATGGGGCAACAACCGCAGGCGCTGGGCGCACTGGTGGGAAAGGTTTGCGCCTTGCTCAATCAGCAGCGCGTACGGCTCCTCTATTACGCATTCGACGAAGCTAGTCGGGCGATGCCGTGCTTCGCGGATATCGCACCTCACCTCGACGTGCTAATTCACGATGAAGCGCCGCTCGAAGAAAAATCAGGGTCACGGCTCAAACCTGCTTGCCGCGTGATTCATCGAAGCTGGGTCGCGAATGTCGTGCCGTTTTCGGTGCCGTTCAATGAGGAGCCCGAGGACAAAATCTTTTTTCTCGGATCCCAGCTTGGGCTTACGGCTCACCGCTTGCGGCAAATCGAATTCCTGAAAAAGAAGTTCAAGGACAAGTTCGTCGCTTTTCACGATCACTCGGTGGCGGTCGCCGATCGCGCGAAATTGAATCGGTTCAAAGTAAGCGTATGCCCCGAGGGACGAAAGTTCACGACCCCGGCAATGGCGAAAACCCATACGGACCGGCCGTTCTGGTCCGGCTGCCTGGGGATCGTGCCGGTCAGCGAGAACTCAACCGCCGGGAACCGCCTGCAGGAGCTGCATGACGCGGAGCTGATTCTTCGATACGAGCATGGAAATCTGGATACGCTGGCGGAGCAGTGCGAACGTGGGCTGGAGATGCCGGTCGAGCAGCGGCGGCGAATCTACGAGCATTTCAATCGCAACGAAACGGTGGGGACTGTGGTCGCGGATGCGATCGCGGCGGCGGGATAGTCGGGCCTGTTGCCCGCGAATCGCGGGCGGACTGAATCGAATTTTCGATTCCTGCGGCCAGGGCCGCGAGTTCCTCGAATTCGCCAAGCAGCGTTTGCCAGAACGTGTGATCGCCCTCGATGGGCGGCACGAGATGGGGCATGAGCTTCAGCGCAAACGCACCAAGCGCCCGACCATATTCGGGGTCCAGCACGAGCGGACGGAACGCGTTGGCAAGCGTCACCGGACCGTTTTGGCTCAGCTCGCGGTGGAGGCCCGGCAGAGCTTCCTGCCAAGTCCGACCTGCAGCGCTGAGTCGCGACAGGGCACCAGGGTTTTTCGGGAGCGCGACCGTGCCGGGTAATGCCGCCAGCGGAATGTCTTTTGCACCCGGCGCGGCAGTAAGAAAGAATTTCTCTGGATGCACCAGGGTCGTGCCGCGCAGTCGCGCACCTCGATCGTTGACGTTGAATATCCGGGGAGCGGTGCGGCCAGCGAGTCGATGGTCGAGTTCACGCCAGTCGCCAAGGGCGAAACACGGAACGGTGTCGGCATAATTGCCGGGTACGCGCGGCAGATTCGCAGTCGGATCGTAGTTGGACTTCCCGTACAGGCCTGGGTCGGCGTCATGCTGGTGCCGGCGGGCTGGGTTGGCAGGGTCGACGGCGAGGTCGAGGCCGAAGAGGTAGATCGGATCGCAGCCGAGAAATGCCGCGAGCTCGATGGCCGTGCTGCCGCAACTCTCGATTGCACGGATCGCCGTCCGAGGGGTGCCGAACGTTGCCAGCCAGTCATCGGTGAGTTGGTTGCCCGAGAGAAAAAAGCGACGCGTCGGAGAAATTGCGTCCTGCCAACCCGGCGGGCTGATGCTCGCCAGCACCACCCGTCGGGGCGGCGAATCTGGAGGCAGGCATTTTTCGGGAATCTTGGCTGCGTCGATCGACACCGCAAAGTCCGCGGCCACGCCGTGGCGGGCCAACGCGCGCAGTGCGGAATCAGCGGAGAAAACAACCGCCTGATTCGCTGCGGCGACGAGTTTATTGATTGAGACGTCGAGTGAAGGACCCGAGCCACACACGATCGCGGGAAGTCCGCGCAGGGCGTTGGCCCACGCGTCGGGCAGCCGGCTTTGTACGTACGACGGAGCGTTGCGCAGAATATGTTTTTGCCAGGTGAAGCCATCTTTCTGCCGCGTCATTCGACTTCGGTGGGTGCTCTCAAGCATGCTGTGCACCGCGGAAATCACGCGATCGTAATTTTTACTGAGCGCTCCGGCCAAGGCGTCGCTGATGATCAACGAAGGAAGATGCCGCGGATCGAGGCGCACGAAACGCTCCAGGGCGCCGCTAATATCGACAGACGCCGCGTTTTCGATCGGCGCGATCTGGGTGTTTGTGGCAGTTAAGCCCGGTGGCAGCGGTTTTGAGGCGCGGGTTTCAATCCACCAAAGAACGGCTCGATAGCGGGCGAAGTCGAGATCACGGACGTCACCGAGCGGACCAACGACAATGCACGTCGTTGCACCGGGAACGGATTGGTCGAAGAGTATCCCAGGCATTCGTGGAGATTGCGCATGATTCGCACAAGTCGGGCACAATCCAGCGGAATCGAATCCGCTTGGGAGCGCGGGCGTCCTCCGCTGATTGCCGTGTGCGGGCGAGACGCCCGCGCTCTCGTGCTGAGTCAAACGCTCAACGGTCGACGGTCGTACGCCGCGAGCTGGAATCTAGAAAACGCGAAGGCCCCGGGTTGAGCCGGGGCCTTATTGCACTGACGCAGTCACTGCTGGCTGACTGCAGGGCTTGGGTAATCGACCTGATGATCGATCTGCCCTTGCCGGGGGCCTCCGCAGGAAGCGGGGTCTTATTCACTTAGCCTGGCCGCCGCGCGAACGGCGGCCAGGACTGGGCGAATTAGGGCAATCCCTTTACGGAACTTTCTTACTGGAGCAACTTCAGCGCGGTCTGCGCGCTTTGGTTGGCTTGGGCGAGCATCGAGGTGCCGGCGGACACCAGAACGTTCCAGCGGGCGAGCTGGGTGGATTCTGAGGCGACATCGACATCCGTGATACGGCTGTTTGCCGCTTCCAGGTTGGCTTTGTTAACCGTCACCAACTCACTCGCGAAACCAAGGCGGCTCTGTTCAGAACCGTTGGTCGCACGCATCGTGGCGACGTTTTGGATCGCCGTGGAGATCTGGTCCAGGGTGACCGAGGACAGAGCCGCCGCGGTGCTGATCGCACCGACGCCGCTCGCGCTGCTGCTGAGATCGCGGCCTGCGATCGTGACTGCGTTCGCCGTCGAACCGTTTTCGGTGGTGGCAACAGTGCCAACATCGGCCGAGCCGAACAGCGCGACGCCGTTGAACTTTTCCGTGGAGTTGGAGGTCAACTGCGCCGTGAGGGCAGTGAACTCCGAGTCATAGTTGGCTTTGTCACTCGAGCTCTTCGTGACGTCGGCCGACAGAACCTTGAGCTCACTGATACGCTCGAGGATCTTGCCGCTAACTTTGAGAGCTCCATCCTGAGTTTGCAGAAGCGACACGGCATTTCCGATGTTCGTTGCCACGGCGCCCTGACGGACGGCAGCGGCAGACAATTTCATCGAGACAGCCAGACCGCCCGCATCATCGGAGGGGTTGACGATTTTCGAACCGCTGGAGAGCCGGTTAAGGCTTTTTTGCAGCATGGAGTTCGAGGCAGCGAGGTTGTTTGAGGCAACCGTCGCCGCGTAGTTGGTATTAATCACGACTGACATGGTATTTCTTTCCTTGATCTAGTGCGACTATCCGTCGTCGCCACGGGCTGGAGTGACAGCGCCAGCCGCGCCGTTCGAGGCATACGCCTCAAAGGGGTTCACACCGCGTGAGCGGCGGAAAATTACAGGCTAACTTTCAAAAAACCCTCATTCCCTCAGACGAGACAACCGCTAGGAGGTCTGACCTGTCGGCCGGGGGACTAGCCCGGCCGCAGGGTGGGGAATAGGGCTCGGCCCTGGAGCTCTTATTGCAGGAGCTTCAATGCCGTCTGCGAACTCTGGTTCGCTTGGGCGAGCATCGATGTGCCGGCCGACACCAGAACGTTCCAGCGCGCGAGCTGGGTCGATTCGGCGGCGACATCCACGTCGACGATCCGGCTATTGGCGGATTCGAGATTCGCTTTGTTAACCGTCACGAGCTCGCTCGCGAAGTTGAGGCGGCTCTGTTCAGAACCGTTGGTCGCACGCATCGTGGCGACGTTCTGAATCGCCGTGGAGATATCGTCCAGGGTGATGGTCGACAGCGCCGCGGCCGTGCTGATCGTACCGACACCGCTCGTGCTGCTGCTAAGATCGCGACCGGCGATCGTGACCGCATTGGTCGTTGAACCGTCTTCAGTCGTGGAGACGGAGCCGATGGCGGTCGAACCGAACAGCGATACGCCGTTGAATTTTTCCGTCGAGTTGGAGGTCAACTGCGCCGTGAGGGCAGTGAACTCAGAGTCATAATTGGCTTTGTCGCTCGAGCTCTTCGTGACGTCGGCCGACAGAACCTTGAGCTCACTGATACGCTCGAGGATCTTGCCGGTGACTTTCAGCGCGCCATCCTGGGTTTGCAGGAGTGAAACAGCGTTGCCGATGTTCGTGGCGACCGCGCCTTGGCGGACAGCCGCGGCGGACAATTTCATGGACACAGCCAAGCCACCTGCGTCGTCGGAGGGGCTGACAATTTTCGATCCGCTGGAGAGCCGGTTCAGGCTCTTTTGTAGCATGGCATTCGAAGAGGCGAGGTTGTTTGAGGCAACGGTCGCCGCGTAGTTCGTATTGATGACAACTGACATGGTAATCTTCCTTGATTCTAAGCGCGACGTCCGTGTCGCATTCGGACTCAGTGGGATCGGCTCTGAGTCGCGCCGGTCGTGACGTTTGTCTCGACGGGTGCTGATATCGGCGACGGTCAATTCTTATTTAGTCAAAAGCGTATAATTATTTGGGTGCTCAAGTTCTCTTTGGAATGAGCCGATACTGCCTCTTGATTCATTCTTATTTATGGCCGGCATCTCAGTATCAGGATTAGTTTCAGGCTCTTTCGATTGGCAGTCGGTCGTTGACCAACTCATCACAATCCAGAAAGCGCCCGTGGCCCGTTTACAGACGGAAGAGGCGACGAACAACAACAAGCTCGCCAGCTTTGGCGTCCTGAAGGGCTACATGGACAATCTGTCCAGTGCGGCAATCGACCTGCGCTCGTCCACGCTATTCCAGAGCCGCACCGCGAGTTCGAGCACGAGCGGATCAACCTGGAGTCTGACTCCTTCCATCGGTGCCACGCTTGGGAGCTATACCGTGGCGGTCTCGCAAGTGGCAACGGCCTCGAAGCGCGTGGGCGCCAGTGGCGTCTCGACCGGTCTGAGCGCCACCAACGATGTCTCCGGCACCACATTGGCCACGCTGCCGACCAGCTCGGCGCTAAACGCCGGAAATTTCACGGTCAATGGCCAGACCATCGCCGTCGCTCTCACCGATTCATTGCAGGACGTTTTTGCGCGTATTTCGACTGCGACTGGCGGCGCTGTAACCGCGAGCTACGACGCGGGAGCGGACAAGGTCACATTTTCCAGTGCCGGTGAAATCCAACTCGGAGCCGTGAACGATTCGAGTAATTTTCTCTCCGTGATGCAGCTCGCCAACAATGGGACGGGCACGGTGACCAGTACGGGCAAGCTCGGGTCTGCATCGTTGACCTCACCGCTTGCCTCTTCCCGACTGACAGGCGCGCTCAACGTGGACGCAACGGGCGCCGGTCAATTCACGATCAACGGCGTCACGATTGCTTATAATGCGAATACGGATACACTCAAAACAGTATTGGCAAGCATCAACTCCTCCACCGCCGGCGTGACTGCGAGCTACGACTCGGTCAACGACCGCTTCGTGCTCACCAATAATTCGACGGGAGACACGGGTATTGGCGCCAATGAAGTTTCCGGCGGTTTGCTCGACGCCATGGGACTTACCGCGGGCTCGACGCTGCAACGAGGCCTGGATGCCAAGTTCACCCTTAATGGTGGCGCCACGATCACCAGTAAAAGCAATACGCTCACGGCGGCGGAACACGGTATCACCGGCCTTTCGATCAAAGTTGATTCAGCGACGACGCAAACGGTGACCGTTGCGTCGGACACCGAGAAAACAAAATCGACGCTGCAGGCGTTCATCACCGCGTTCAACACCGTCGAGAGCTACATCGACGATCAAACGAAAGTTACCGTGGGCGCCGATGGGAAGGTCTCTACAGCCACGCTCGGCGATAATCGTGAGGTCGAAGCCTGGGGATCAAAACTGCGGTCGCTTGCTTCGAGCACCATCAGTGGGCTGAGTTCATCCGTGACGCGACTGGAAGATCTAGGCATCGGCTTCAGCTCGATCAGTGCCCAGCTGTCGATCAAGGACTCCGCCAAGCTGGATGCAGCGCTGGCGAATTCGAGTGATGATATTTCCGGTTTTTTCAGCAACACTGTGACTGGGTTTACCCAGCAATTCGCCACCTATCTCACAGCCTTGAACGACAGCTCCCAAGGAGCTTTGTCGACTCAGACCTCGGGACTGATCAAGCAGAATACCGACATTGACGCCCAGATTGTCACGCTGAACCGGCGAATCGAAGACCAGCGCACCCTGCTCACGAGCGCGTTTCTTGCGATGCAGGACGCCCAGTCGGCCGCCACGAGCCAGCAGAAGACGATCGAAAACATGTTCCCGACCAAGAGCAGTAGCAGCGGTTAATGTGGGCGCTGCGTACCAGGTCGGTTGCAAGGCAGCTTTTGTGCAGTCCATTTCGAGCTAGACTCGCCTGCATCCCAAGCAACATGAGTCATCCCATTGAAAACTGAACTTCGGCTCAACTGCGGCGGAATGCTTTGGCTATTTGCGTTGATGGCGTTGAGCGGATGCTTGAACCCGCCAGTGAACGATCCGGTGCGCCTTGGGCCATTTTATTCGCCCGTCAATGTTGCGGGTGAAACGCAACTCCCCGCCACCGTGCGTCGCGTCGTGCTGTTGCCCACAGCGGGTGGCACGGTCGTCGAGCCCGAGAGCGCGGCGACGTTGGACGCGATCTTCGTCGCGGAGCTGCAGAAACGGAATCGATTCGAAATCGTCCCCCTTACTCGAGCCGAGTGCCGTCAGCGGTTTCACGTGGAAGAATTTTCATCCACCGCGGCGTTGCCTCACGATTTTCTGGCGATCCTCCGGCGTGATTACGCAGCGGATGCCGTGCTGTTTGTGGATATCACGGTGTTCAAACCCTACCGACCCCTCGCTTTGGGCGTGCGCGCGAAGCTCGCCACCGTCGGAGAAGATGTGCGGTTGCTGTGGACGTTCGATAATGTTTTTTCGGCTGCGGACGAGACCGTCGCAAATGCCGCGCGCCATCACTTTCTTGAATCTGACCGGCACGGCGTTCCGGCAGATTTTACGCAGGGCGTCCTCCAG
>DAITQE010000001.1:19682-29036 GCA_036833235.1 Opitutus sp. | reverse complement strand
CATCGGCGGTGGCGCGTACTTCGCGAGCAGCTCGCCCCGATCGTCACAAAACGTGCGGCGCCACGTGATATACTCGGTCAGCGCCGCTTCGAAATCCACTTGCGACGTGATCGTGATGATCCGCTGCTTGAACGGCTTTGCCGGGCCGAACCGTTTCGCATACCAGGGAGCAACCTTCCGAAATAGGCGCGCGCCATTCGTCTCTCCGTAGAACTCGCAGTAACGCTCGAAATGTCGACGCATCACGCCGACGCGCTCGGCAAAATCCGGTTCAGGCAAAAGTTCACCCGTTTGAAGGTAGTGCTGGGTCCGGCGAAAGATCCAAGGATCGTAAAAGGCGCCGCGGCCAATACTGACGCCGATGCAACCCGTCGCTTTGAGCATGTGCATGGCCGCTTGCGGCGTCGTGATGTCGCCATTGCCGATCACCGGGACCTGTTTCACTGCTGCCACCACGGATTGGATACCCGAAAGGTTCACCGAGCCGCCGAACCCTTGTGCGCGCGTTCGCCCATGGACAAATATCGCAGCAACTCCGGCCTCCTCCAGAACGCGCGCGAGATCCGGGGCGGTGAGATTTTCGTCATCCCAGCCGAGACGCATTTTGGCCGTTATCGGGATGTTCACCGCGGCCACCATTCCCCGGACCAGCGCCGCTGTTTGAACGAGTTCGGTCATCATCGCTGAACCGCCACCGACCTTGACCACTTTGCGAACGGGACAGCCCATGTTGATATCGACTGACTGCGCGCCCAAATCTTCGCACATCCGGGCGGCATCCCGCATCTCGGCCGGCACGCTGCCAAAAAGCTGAATCGCCATCGGCCGGTCTTCCGGACAACTGGCGACCAGTTTCAGCGCGGTGGCGTTTCGTTCGAGGAGAGAACGCGCATTGACCAAATCTGTTGTCGCCCATGCCAGTCCTCCAAGTTCGCGTAAGGTCAGCCGAAACGGCAGATTCGTATAGCCGGCGAGCGGCGACAGGAACAGATTGGAGGAAAGTTGATGAGGACCAATATGCATCGCGACTTTGCTAGTGTGCGACGCCCTCTCCCAACCACAAGCCGGCGTCGCGAACCGCGAAAATATCGCTGGGTTTTGTTAGTAAAATATTCGCGAAATCACCAACGCTGGCGAACTTATGCGCCCTTCCAGTTGACTGCTCCTTCCCGGGAAGGACAGTTCCCGCTTCCACCACTTCGCTGCCGTTTTCCCAATCGTTAGATAATAGATAATGAGTGAGCTCAAAACAATCCTTCTAGCTGAGGATAGTCCGCAAGACGTCGAGATGACGTTGGCGGCGCTTTCAGCGCACAAACTCACGAATGACATCATTGTGGTGAATGATGGAGAGCAAGCGCTCGATTACCTCTATATGCGGGGCAAATATGCGAGCCGTGTGCCAGGGAATCCCGTGCTCGTCCTGCTCGATTTGAAGATGCCGAAAGTGGACGGACTCGAAGTGTTGCGCACCATAAAACAGGATGCGCGTTTACGAACGACGCCTGTCGTCATGCTTACGTCCTCGCGCGAAGAACAGGACGTCGTGCGAAGTTATCAACTCGGCATCAATGCTTACGTGGTGAAGCCGGTTGATTTTCATTCCTTCATTGAAGCAGTGAAACAGCTGGGCACATTCTGGACATTGCATAACGAACCTCCTCCGCAGCGAGCCGCGGTCGGAAGGTAACCGATCTGCTGATCAGAAAAGGTCCGACCATGCGCCTCCTGCATCTCGAAGATTCCGCGGCCGATGCTGAGCTTGTAGCGATGAAATTGGCAACAGAGTTGCCTGAATGTCAGATTCAGCACGCGCTCTCGCGCCAACAATACGAGGCCGCGCTCGAGACCGGTAGTTTCGATCTGATCGTCTCCGATTACACCTTGCATGGTTTTGACGGCTTGACGGCCCTCGAGCTGGCACGCACGCACTGCCCTGAGAAACCCTTTATCTTCCTGTCCGGAACCATCGGCGAAGAACGTGCGATCGAGGCGCTCAAGCGCGGTGCGACGGATTACGTGATCAAGGACAGACCGTCGCGTCTTGTGCCTGCGATGCGTCATGCCCTCGCACGTGCTGAAGAAGAGCAGCAGCTTCGCCGGACCGAAGAGGCGTTGCGGCAAAATCGCGAACGCTTTCGCAAGATCGCGGAGAATGTCGCGGATTTGATCGTGATGCTGGATCTCTCCGGTCATTGCTTGTATTGCAATCCTGCCTACACCGCAACGGTTGGGCGGGCATCTGATTCACCGGATCATGATGCGTTCGCCGACGTCCATCCGGATGACCGCGCCACAGTGCAGGAGCTGTTTCGCTCAACACTCAGAACGGGCGTCGGTGGCCGTGCGGAATACCGGCTGATGCGCTCGGATGGTTCGGTCCGTTACGTTGAAGCTCAGAACAGTGTGGTGCGGGATTCGTCAGGCTCGATTAGCCAGATTCTAATGGTGGCCCGCGATGTCACCGAGCGACGTGCCGCGACCGAACGGATCGAGCAACAAGCCGCGCTCCTCGACCGCGCGCAGGATGCGATTCTCATGCGTGATATGCATGATCACATCACATATTGGAATCAGAGCGCCGCGCGAATTTACGGCTGGACCGCCGAGGAGGCGCAAGGGCGGGAAACCACGTCGTTGTGGAATGAAGATCCGGCGCAAGTGGAGGCGGCCCGGCATGCGACACTTTTTTATGGCGAGTGGATCGGCGAAATGCGCCAGCGTTCTCGTGAAGGCGTCGACTTGGTGATGCAGAGCCGGTGGAGCTTGGTTCAGGACAAAAATGGCACCGCGGCCGGCTTTCTGGTGATCAATACGGACATCGCAGAAAAGAAACGGTTGGAAGCGCAATTTCTTCGAGTCCAGCGAATGGAGAGCATCGGCCTGCTCGCCGGCGGCGTGGCCCACGATATCAACAACGTGTTGGTGCCAATCCTTTCCTCGACCGAACTCCTGGAAACGATGGTTAAGGATGCAGAGTCCAAACGATACCTCTCATCAATCCGTTCGAGCGCCCAGCATGGAGCAGCGTTGGTTCGGCAGTTGCTGGCTTTCGCCCGTGGCGCCGTTGGTCAACAAGCTGAGCTGGCATTGCGACCGTTGCTGGAGGATTTCATTGGCTTTGTGACGCAAGCGTTTCCGGCTTCCGTATCGGTTTCTCTCGCACTAGACGACGAGCCATGGCCGGTGCTTGGCGATGCGACTCAGCTCAAGCAGGTGCTCGTAAACCTTTGTATCAACGCCCGAGATGCCATGCCGGCGGGCGGCAGCATTACCATCCGCGCCAGGAACGTTCTCCTGAACGAGTCTGACGCTGTGACATTACGGGAAGTAAAACCAGGCGCGCACGTGTTGATCGAAGTTTCGGATACGGGCACGGGAATGCCGTCTGGAGTCATCGAGAAGATTTTCGACCCATTTTTCACCACGAAAGAACTCGGCAAGGGCACCGGCTTGGGTTTGGCCGCGGTGCGCGGCATCGTGAAAGGTCACCGTGGCACCATCTCCGTCGAGAGCCGGCCCGAACAGGGTTCCACGTTTCGAATTTATCTTCCGGCCTTGGTCACAGAACCCGTTGCGCCGCCCCCGGAAGAAGCTGCCACGCCAGCGCGTGGATCGGGCCAGTCAATTCTGCTCGTCGACGATGAAGCGTGGGTCCGAGATATTCTTTGCTCCCTCTTGATGGCCAGCGGATATCGGGTGCACAAGGCCGCGTCGCCTCCCGAGGCCCTGAAACTGTTTCGCGATCTTCAGTCGGAAATCGCGCTGGTCCTAACCGATGTCATGATGGCCGACGGAGATGGATTCGCCCTGGCAACCGAACTTCGCCAGCTCAGCCCCAAGCTGCCGATCATGGTGATGAGTGGCATGGCCGGCGCGGGAACCTATGATGAAAAAGCGGCGGCGCTGGGCGTTCCCCTTTTGGCAAAACCAATCACCCGGGATGCGCTGATCACCGCAGTTCAGTCGGCGCTTGGCGCTCAGGTATCTCGATAGAAGGCGCCGCGCGGCGTATCTGGTGGTCGATACGGTTGACCACGCGAGGACGGCGGGTTCTCAAACGAAGGCGCGTTGAGCGTTGAGCGCTCAGAGCGGGGTTCGCGGATGAACCGCTGAAAAAGCTCGAATCCTCCACGACCTCAGTCGTCAAACTTTGGACGCACCTGCGGACGCCTGGACACCCCGCTTCAGTCGAGATAATCCCTCGATCAGCGTAGTGCGGGGACATCCAAAATTCAGACGGACGTGTGTGCCTTGGCGAGATCCAAAAAAAGCGCCGCCACTCAGCCCAATTCCGTGCGCCTCGAAATGGGCGACGGGATCCGCCAGCTTGAGCGCTGCGACATTAAGCCACGCAAGATACGTAGCCTCCATCGGAGCTTCAATTACGACGCCCGGCAATTCGCGGGCGACAAAATCCATGACCAGGTCGCGATTGCCCCGCAAGTAGACGAGCAGAGCCTGGCGCCACGGCTCACCTTCCCTATAAGCAGCTTCGCAAGCGCTGTAGCCAAGTGCGTTGACCTCAGCAACAATCCCGGCGTTGGCGCGGACGAATCGCGCTCGCAACGTGGCGTCCGGAATGATGGCTAACGACGTTCCGAGCCCAGGAATATTGTACGTTTTGCTCGGTGCGCTGAGCGTCACGGTGCGACGCGCGATTTCTTCTCCTAACGTTCCCGTGCACACGTGCGTCAAAGTCGGATCAAGGATCAGATCGCAGTGAATTTCGTCCGAGCAAAGGACAAGATCATGCCGCACGCAGAACTCCGCCAGTCGGGTCAATTCTTCGCGCCGCCACACACGCGAGAGTGGATTGTGCGGATTGCACAGGAAGAACAGTTTAGTCCGAGGTGTCACCGCCGCTTCGAGTGCCGCCCAATCTATTTCCCAACGAAGCTCAGCGGCGTTGTGAACAAAAGGCACCTGCACCGCCACGCGGTCGCTGTTCTTCGGTGCGGTCAAAAACGGCGGATAAACGGGCGTCAACGTCAGCACCTCATCACCGACGTCAGCGAAGGCTTGAGCCACGACGTTTAAGCCGACCACCAACCCAGGCAGCCACACAATCCAAGCCGGGTGAATTTCCCAACCATGCCGCACCCGAAACATATCGATCACCGCATCGACGGTCGATTTCACGGGCCGTGCGTATCCGAAAATTTGATGATCTACCCGCGCGTGCAACGCGGCGATGATCGCGGGCGGCGCTTTGAAATCCATATCGGCCACCCACATTGGCAGCACATCGCGGCCAGCATACTTCTGCCATTTTTGCGAATCGGTGTTCGCGCGCTCCGGCACTTGGTCGAAATCAAAACTCATGGAAACAGCAATGTGGGTGAATCGTCGTCACGGCGGCAATGCAAACCGAAGTCATGGGGAATCACCAGCGGCTCGGAATGACGCCCAACTGTTCATCCAGTCGAAATCCCGCTGTCGCTTCATCCACCGTCGCGTGAGCCGAAGGCCCGAGGGTTTTCAAACATCAGATAACCGCGCTGCGCTCCGCTCTCTCGCGATCCTGCGCGTGTGCTATCGACTGGCGCCGCAGAGTAAGTGGCGCACGGTGCCTTAATGAGAACCTCGTGGGCCCTCTTCGTCTTCGTCGCATTCAGCCACGCGTCAGTCGCGACGCAGCCTCTGGTGTTCAATATGATGGCGAGCCCAGGCGCCAGTGCCGCCAGAGCTTCTTCCGGTCGCAACACCATCGATTTGGTCATGCTCAACCGCAGCCCAGTCGAGCAACGGTTGGATTTACCGCGTCAGTTGACGGGCGAACTTCGCATTGGCTCGAAGTCCTGGCCCATCGAACTCAAGGATGAACCAACTCTGACGGACGCGACATCGGTTCCGTCGCGCGCGGCCGATTCATCCGCCGCAGTTCCTGCGTCCAACCGATTGGTGACGGTTGCACCTGGCGGCTTTTCTACCCGCACTTATGGATTCGTTGCCCCTTCCGCAGTAACCGGCCTGGCCATGATTGAGCTCAACATCCCCGGCCATTCCACGATTCGCGGCGTCGTCGAGTTGACCGGGACAACCGGATCGCCCGCAACACCTGTTTCGCATTCGAACCCCGGTGCGAATCACCAGAAACCAACTACAAATCTCGCTCGCGTGAAGCCGGCTGCCGCAATCCTCGAGCGAACCTTCGCAAACCGGATAGCTCCGCATGAGCCCATCTATTTCATTTACGGCGCCGACGCCCCGGCGGCGAAATTTCAATTCAGTTTCAAGTACAAGCTGCTCGGATTCGGCGACAATGCGCCTGGCACAATGGTGCAAACGCTCCAGTTCGCATTCACGCAGCGATCGCTGTGGGACATAAATGGCCAGTCTAGTCCATTCTACGATACGAGTTATATGCCGGAAATTATTTTCGAATCACTCGCCGCCGAGCCGGATGAGAGTGACCGCTGGTTCACCTGGCTCGGTTACCAGGCAGGCTATAAACACGAATCCAACGGTCGCGACGGACCGCTCTCACGTAGCTTGAACACGGTATATGTTCGTCCCGTCGTCGCATTTGGTGCGCTCGATGGCTGGCATCTGCTCGTGATGCCGGAATTGTGGGCGTACATCGATTCGCTGGACGACAACCCTGCCCTGAAGGACTACCGCGGCTACGGCCAGCTCCGGCTGATTTTCGGCCGCAACGGTGGTCCATCACTCATGGCGACACTATGGTCCGGCAAGAGCTTCGATCACAGGAGCGTACAGCTCGATCTGACCTTCCCAGTGAAAACCCATCTACTGGACTTCCAAAGTTACCTGCTCGTGCAATATTTCAACGGTTACGGTGAGAGCCTCCTCTCGTATCGTGATAAATCTGAAACGGTACGCGCCGGCTTTTCGTTTGTGCGATGATCGAAGTCGTCACCCAACCCGTCTCAAATTTCGCAAACACAGCCACCCGACCACAGAGTTCGGTTATGCATTTTACAGTCCAAGCGCCTCATCCACGGCATACAACAGCCCATCTTTTGTGAAGGGTTTGCCGAGCGATCGCAGAGCGCCGAGCTTTTCGGCAATCTGGAGATAATTGTGGCAATGCACGACGCCTGACATGGCGATGATTTTGGTGTCCGGATATTCGCGCCGCAGTTCCATGATCATTTCGATTCCTTCCTTAACTGGCATGACCAAATCGGTGAGCACGAGGTCAGCGCGGCTGGCCCGGAACTGAGCGAGCCCTTCCTGACCGTCAGCGGCCTCAGTTACGAGATGCCCGTCCTGCCTGAGAGTTTCCGCCGCGAGCGAACGGACCAGCTCATCATCATCGACGACTAAAATTTGTGCCATAAAGGTCCACCACGCTCTTTCGTCGTTCAAGCAATGGCAAGCCAGCGGCTGTTCTGCGTGCGCGCCATTTTTACCTCCCAAGATACGGTGCACTCACCGGTTTTAGCCGAACAGAAGCGAGTTGTCCGCGAACCAGCGAATTGATCAGGCTACCTGAGCTTGCTCGGTGGTGTAAAAAAATTTCCCGCCTGACACACTCGGTGGCGCGACGGTTTTTCACACGCCTACACCGACGGTGTATTCAAATTTCACGGCTGTCGCAACTTGCAGCGCAAGCGCGAACCGGCACTCCGTATGCAAAAGGAGAGGCATTCAGTCCCGCATCCTGCGGGCAAACTCATCCACAAACCACTACCACCGCATTATGAGAATCGTACGTTATAATTATCCAACCTATCGCAACTTGGCTCCCGCTCTAAGCGGCTTGTCCCGCTCACCGTGGTCAGGCCTCGAAAACGAAATCGATCGCCTGTTCGAAACCGCGTTGACCGGCTTCGGCGATCTAGCATCTGCCAGCCAATTCCCGGTCGATCTGTACGAGGATAAAGACAATACCTACGTCCGCGCCGAACTGCCGGGTGTGAGTCGCGAGGACATCAATGTCGAAATGGTCGAAGACTATCTGACCATTAGCGGCTCACATAAATCTCAGGGCGAAGGCAAAGCCGAGAAATCGTTCTCGTTCAGCCGCTCCGTGAACATTCCAGACGAAGTGCAAGCTGACAAAGTGACGGCTGGTTACGAGAACGGCGTACTCACCGTGACGCTTCCAAAACGCGAAGAAGCGAAGCCGAAGAAAATCACCGTCGCGATCAAGTAAGCGGACAGTCCGCTCCTAAACTGAAACCCAACCTTCAATCTTACCAACCCATGGCTCTAATCAATTCTCTCATTCCCTCCCTCAACCGCTCCGTGGCTCGCCGTAACAACGGTGATGAGCAAGAGCGCGGGCCGACTGTAAAACCACTCTACGAAATCAAAGAGACCGACGAGGCTTACGGCTTGACCGTTTTCCTCCCCGGCGTTGCCAAAGAGGGCTTGGAGATCACCGCCGAAGCAGGCGAACTCCGGATTGTCGGACAACGCGCGTGGAAGCAACCAGAGGGCTGGACCGCACTCTATCGTGAATCCAGCCCGGCTCCGTTCGAACTCGTGTTGACCCACGACAACGCGCTCGATGCCGACCGCATTGCGGCCGAACTACGAGACGGCGTGCTTCGGGTTTCGTTGCCGAAAGCCGAGGCGCTCAAGCCGCGAAAAATCGCGGTCAGCTAAACCTGACAAAGTCCAGCGTCGCGGGCGCAAGCCGCTCAGACGCGTGTGGCTGCGATAGCCGGACGCATGATTGCGTCCGGCTTTTTGCTTTGCGGCGGGCGGAGGCCGACGTGCAGAGTCGTTGCCATGGCCTCCGTTTTGCCCGTCATGTTTACAGCGATCGGCGGCGGGGCGCTCGTCGTGCTGATGTTATCCGCTGCCCGGAAGCAAAGCCAACGGGCTCACGCGAATGTTGAAAAACTCGCCGCACAGCTCGGTCTCACCGTTGCTCCCGCCACAAAGCGATTCGGGTTCTGGTCAAAGCCGCGCGCGTCCGGACGCTTTCGAGAAAAACAGGCGGAACTGTTCACGTACACCACGGGTTCCGGGAAATCGCGTGTGCGGTGGACGGCGTTGGCGGTCAAGCCGCGCGATTCCGGCGGGTTCACGTTCTGCCTGGCCCGGCAAGGACTAGGCACGAGGATCTCCGAACTCTTCGGCGCTCGCGAGATCACGGTCGGCGATCCCGCATTCGACGCGGCTTGGTTCATTCAAACGAACCAACCTGAATTCTTCCAAGCGGCACTCATTCCCGAACTGCGCGCACGACTTACCGCCGTATTTGAGAAGACTGGTCGCACCTATCGATCCGGCTCGTTCAAATTGGAAAAAGATGCTGTCGTGTATTCGGAAGTCGGCGACTTTGGCGACGAAGAGCGCTGTCGGCGAATCGCCCGCATTTCCGAAGTTCTCTCCGACTTCGCGGACGCCGCCGAGAACGCCGCCGGCGTGCCG
>DAITQE010000001.1:0-19672 GCA_036833235.1 Opitutus sp. | reverse complement strand
GTGTTCGCCGAGTCGAAAAACGCCTGACCCGATCTTCGGGATCGCAACGGCTGTTGATCTGAACGGTAGGTTGAGCGCTCGCCGCGCAACGGAGCCCGGAACGCAGAAGTAGCGCGGCGAGCGCGCTACCTACACCAACGCGCTGAGTTCGCATGCGGTCCGTCACGCCAAGCGGCAACGACCCGCTATTTGGCGGCGGGGTCGGATTTAGGTTTCTCTTTGATCAACACCGAAAGCGTGACGGAAATTGTCAGCATGCCGGCGATCACCCCAAGAGAAAGGGCGGTGGAGATGTCGACCCAATGCTCGATCAACATTTTCACTCCAATGAAGCAAAGGATGAACGCCAGGCCGAGTTTGAGATACCTAAAAAGCTGCATGATTCCGCTCAGCGCGAAATAGAGGGAACGCAGTCCAAGGATCGCAAAAATATTTGAGGTGAGCGCGATGAAGCCATCTTTGGTGATCGCGAGCACCGCTGGAATCGAATCAAGCGCGAACACCACGTCGGTCGTCTCCACGACAAGCAATACGATGAACAGTGGCGTGGCCATGCGCCGGCCGTCCTGCCGCAGGAAAAAGTGCCCGTGCTCATTGCGCGTCGATACCGGACAAAATTTTCGGAACAGGCGGACGAGCGGGTTGTGATCGGGATTGACGTCGACGTCGGACTTGCTGGGCAGCGCCATCTTGATACCCGTGTACACCAGAAACGCTCCGAAAATATACAGCACCCAATGAAAGCGGGCGATGACGCTGACACCCGCCAGAATGAACACCGCGCGCATCAGCACCGCGCCGATGATCCCCCAAAACAAGACTCGATGCTGCCAGCGCGCCGACACTTTGAAGTAGGCGAAGATCAGGATGAAAACGAAAACGTTGTCGATGCTCAGGCAGAGTTCGATGAGATAGCTGGCGAGAAATTGCTGCCCGAGTTCAGCACCGCGCCAATACCACACGATCGCGTTGAACGTCATCGCGAGCGCAACCCACACGGCGCACCACACGAGAGCTTCCTTCATTTTCACCTCGTGTGACTCGCGTTGGAACACGCCGAGGTCGAGCGCCAGCATCGCGGCGATAAAAACAAAAAAACCAACCCACGCCCACAGGGGCATCGTTTGAGCAAACGCAAATGGAAGCAGCGGCGACATGCAGCGCCGCAAGACTTGGGAGCCGCCCCTCGCGACCGCAAGCGGCGAACTGCGGCGTAGAAAATGCGCCCCTCCATTCCAACCGCCCATCCTCCGGCTACGCCTGGCGCGTAGCGCATCTCAGTTTGTCGGTGCACGACGTAGCGCGGTCAGCCTGACCGCGCTGAGCAACGGGCAGGCTGCCCGTGCTACGAGTTTCCCTGGCATTAGATTGGAAGGTTCTCGCGAAGGACGCGACGGTTGCGAAGGTTCGAACCCCACGTCGGAGATGTCGCCCGCTGCGGATTCGATCGGGCTAACCCTTTGACTTGCTTTAGATCGGCCCTTTCGTTCGCGTGCGATCATGAAGAGGGCGCTCATCTATTTCAGCTGTATTATCACGTTTGCCTTCACCACTCCGGCGCTGCTCGCCCAGCAGGACTCAAAGGCCAGCACCACCCCGACGACCCAGAGCGCCAAGGCGGCCGATGCCGATACGAAAACCGAAGCCGCCGCCGCCGTCGCCGCCGGCAAGGCTCGGGCTGAGGCCCCCGACTTTCTCGAGCAGCTCGTGGATGCCATCCTCGGCATTTTCAATGTGCGGACGAGCGGCAACACCCCCGCGCATTACGCCATCGCGGCGATGCTGCTGGTCGTCGCTCTCCTCGCCAGGCGCATCGTTTCGCTGATGGCATTTCCTTTTCTCCGGAAACTGGCGTCCAAGACAAAAACGACTTTTGACGACAAGCTGTTCCCGGCAATCGAGGCGCCCGTATCCGCGTTCCTGATGCTGGTTGGCATTTTCTCCGCACTGAGGGTGTTGAAGCTGGAGCCTGCAACGGACGAGTTGATCGGCTACGGCTCACGAGTCGCCTTTTCGCTGGTGATTTTCTGGGGCATGTGGCGCGCCCTCTCCGCGGTGCTCGAGCATAGCACTGAGATCGCCAAAACGCGGCAGCTCGGCATCGCGGCGTTCATGCCCTGGATCAAAAAATCGCTCATGAGCGTGTTTGTGGTGCTCGGCGTGCTGCTGACGATTCAAGGTCTCGGCTACGACGTGAAGGCGATTCTCACCGGCCTCGGCATTGGCGGCCTCGCCTTCGCGCTCGCCGCCCAGGACACCCTCGCAAATGTTTTCGGCGCGATCGTCGTCGCCGTCGACCAGCCGTTCAGACTCGGCGAGTTCGTGCGCATCCAAGGCAATATCGGCGGCGTCGAAGACATCGGGCTCCGCTCCACCCGGATTCGTCTGCTCGACAAATCCTTGATGGTGATTCCCAACAAGATTGTTGCGGGTGAAACCATCACCAATTTCTCCCGCTTCATTCGCCGTCGTTTCGAGCAGGTGATCGGCCTGACGTACGACACCCCCCCCGAACAGATGGATGCGATTGTTCAGGAGATTCGGGGGATCATAACTTCCCAGCCGGAAGTCGATGCCAGTGGCGTGATGGTTTACTTCCGCGACTTCAGCGCCTCGTCGCTCGACATCTGGGTCGTCTATGAATGCCCGGACCCGGATTTCCTCAAAGCCATGAGCGTGAAGCAGCGGATCAATCTCCTGATTATGCGGGCCGTTGCAGCACGTGGACTCTCGTTCGCCTTCCCCACTCAGACGGTGCAATTGGAGGGCGAGATCGCGCGTAAGCTTGTCGAGCGCACCCCTTCCGCAACGTCGGCCGACGAAGCGAAACAGAGCTGACGCTCACCGCTTGCTCACTTCTGAAAGCTGTTCTCCTGCGCGCGGCGACTCGTGACACGCAAAGCGGCGGCAGCCCGATCTCAGCCCGTTCCTCCAGTGGCCCGCTCGAATGCCGCCCTGGCCGACATGTAGTTCCAGCGTGCCGCCGCGAGCGATGCTTCCGCGCGCGCCAGCGACGTCTGCGTGTCGAGGAGATCACTGATCACCGCAGCACCGTTCTCGTAGCGCTCCTGCACCACGCGCAGACTTTCCTCGTTGGCGCGCACGCTCGCCTCGCTGGCCGCAATGGCGGCCCAGGCCCGCTCGAGTTCGGCGCCGGCAGACCAAACGTCGTCGCGAATCTGCAGCCGGCGGTTCTCCAGACTCGCTTCTTCACGCGCCAGATCCGCTTTCGACCGAGCCACGCGATGCACCCGGCTACCGGCATCAAAGATGGGAAGATCGATGCTCAGTCCAGCCTGCCACTCACGCGTCTCGGGTACCCACGCCGTATCACGCCACCCGAACGACCCATCCGCGCGCAGCTTCGGCGTCCGGGCGGCCCGCGCCGCACTCACGGCGGCGCGAGCGGCAGCCGTGCGCTGTTCGCTCGCTTGGATTTCCGGACGGCGCAGCAGCGCGCGTTCCCCGGCCGCCGCCAGTTCCGCGTCACCCGGCGGCGGCGGACTGGACGCAGTCGTGGCGATCGCGAGCGGCGTGTCAGCCGCGCGGCCCATCGCCGTGTTGAGATGTCCGAGCGCGACCCGCACGCGGCTCTCGGCGCTGATGAGCTGCAATCGCGCGTCGGCCACCTCCGCCAGCGTCCGGAGCACGTCGGCCTGAGGCACGGCCCCCGCCTGTCGCCGCAGTTCAGCGAGATGCTGATGCGTCTCGGCGCGGGCCAGATTCTTCGCGGCGACCGACCGGAGATCCTGCGCACCCGCAACGGCGTAAAACCCGGTTTCCACCATCAGCCGGACGTCCGCCTGGGTCGTCGCCACCTCCGCCTCCGCACCTGCACGGCGCGCCCGCGCGGCATCCAGCCCCGCACGACGTTCGCCGAAATCGTAGAGCGTCACCCGCGAAACGAGTCCGCCATTCCAATCATCCACCGGACCTATCAGTTCCGGCGGTTGACCGCCGGGCAGGACGAAGCCCGACGGTAGGAACGCGCGGCGCTGCCACCGGTGATAGCCGGCGCCGAGATCGACCTGCGGATAAAACGGCGCGCGCGCTTCGCCCACCGCCTCGGTTGCCGCCACCACGCCGGCGCGGGCGGCGTCGAGCGCGGGATGTTTTTCCGCCGAGAGCCGGAGGCAGTCGTCGAGCGTCAGCGTCAGCGTCGGCGTGGGCGCGGATTCAGCGGCGAAAAAGGAATTGGCGCCGAAGAGCAGGAAGGCCGCACAAAGGAATTTTTTCATGACAAAATGCAGGTTGAACGGAGCGACGCTCACGTGAGTGTTTTGTGGAAACGGGACACGGCGAAGCCGATGACGAGGAGCCCCAGCGCCAGCAACGCGGCGATCTGCGGCCAAAGGATGTCGAAGCCGACCCCTTTCAGGAACACCCCGCGAATGATGATCAGAAAATAACGCAGCGGATTGAGGAGCGTGAGCCACTGCACCGCCGCGGGCATGTTTGCGATCGGGTAGACAAACCCGGAGAGCAGCATCGCTGGAAAGAAGAAGAAGAACGTCGTCATCATCGCCTGCTGCTGCGTGCGACTGACCGTGGAAATGAACAGCCCGATACCGAGCGTGCTCAGCAGAAAGAAGGTCGTGCCGAGCAGGAGCAGCGCGAAGCTGCCGCGCATCGGAATGTGAAACCAGAACAAGCCAATCAAGGTGACCATCACAACATTGATGTACCCGATCACTACAAACGGCGCACACTTCCCAAGGATGAACTCCACCGGGCGGATCGGGGTGACCATGATCTGCTCGATCGTGCCCACCTCCTTTTCGCGCACGATGGCCATGCTGGTCAGCATCAGGCTGACCAACATCACCAGCGTGGCGATGATGCCTGGCACATAGAAATTTCGACTCTCGAGGTCGGCATTGAACCAGGCCCTCGCCTGCAGCTCGATGCTCCCGGGCGGAACGTTCTTTCCGCCCCGGCGGAGCGCCTGCGCGAGCTGGATATCGCCGTTGAACGCGCTCGCGATGGTCGAACTGTAGTTGAGGACGAAACGGGCGGTGTTGGAATCGGAACCGTCCACGATCAACTGCGCCGGTGCCGTGCGACCTGCGTCCAGCGCGGATTCAAAACCCGAATTGATCTGCAGGATCGCCGACGCGCGCCCCGCATCGATCTCGTCGCTGGCCACCTGTTCGTCGTTCGACGCCAGGACGACATCGAAATAACCCGAACCCGTGAAGCCCGCGACCAGCGCGCGACTGGCCGGAGTGTTATCGCGGTCGATCAGCACGAACCGAACATGACGCACGTCGAGCGTCACCGCGTATCCGAAGATCAATGTCTGCAGGACCGGCAGGCCGAAGATCACCACGCGCATGCGGGGGTCCCGGAAGACCGAGCGAAACTCCTTGCGGAGCATGGTTAGGATGCGTTCCCACATGGTCAGCCCAGCTTTTTCTTGAACTTTGCGATCGCCACGCCCGCGACGAGCAGCGCAAACACCAACAGGAAAAGTGCATCGGGCCACAGCGCACCAAGCCCGACGCCGCGGAGAAAAATGCCTTTGACCAGCGCCACGAAATACCGCGCCGGCACGATGTGGGTGATCACCCGGACGGGAAGTGGCATGTTCGCGATCGCGAACGTGAAGCCCGACAGCAGGAACGCGGGCAGGAACGTCGACACCATCGCAAACTGGCTGGCAATCAGTTGCTGCCGCGCGAGCGTGCTGATCAGAATCCCCTGGGCGAGCGTGCCGAAGACGAACATCGCCGACACGAGCGCCAACAGCAGCACGCTGCCGCGCAGCGGCACGTGAAAAAGAAACACGGCCATCAGCACAGCAATCAGGACGTCACAAAGACCGACGGCGAAATACGGCAGCAGCTTCCCAAGGATGAGCTCCGCGGGCCGGATCGGCGTCGAGATGAGCTGCTCCATCGTGCCGTTCTCCCATTCCCGGGCAACCGTCAGCGACGTGAGCAGAGCGGCGATCAGGCCAATGATCACGGCGATGATTCCCGGAATGATATAGTTCTTCGACTCGAGGTCGGCGTTGAACCAGACGCGGGGTCTCAGGTCGAGCGAGGCCGTCGTCGAACCGCCGGTTGCACGCTGGAGTTGCGCGATGGAAATCTGCCGGTTGTAGGCCAGGGTGATTCCTTGGGCATAGCCGAGCACGATGCCCGCCGTGTTCGAGTCGGATCCATCCACGATCGCCTGGACGGCCGGATGCCGGCCCGCGTCCAGGTCGCGGCCAAAGCCCGACGGAATGACGAGTCCAACCCACGCGCGTCGAGTGTCGATCGCCCGCTCGAGATCACGGTAGTTGTCGACGGTGCCTTGAAACGCGAAGTAGCGCGTGCTCGTGAACTGCGCGAGATAATCGCGGCTGGCGGGGGTGCCGCTTTGGTCCCAGGCGACGATCGGCACGCGGTCTACATCCAACGTCAGCGCGTAGCCAAAAAGCGTGATCATCAGCATCGGGATGCCGACCGCGAGGATGAGACTTCGCGGGTCCCGCCGGATATGCAGCGCTTCCTTCCGCGCCACCGCCCAAAGACGACGAAGATTCATTGTCGGACCTCCGCCTGTACGCCATCCGCCCGATCGCGAGCCTCGATCAGCGAAACGAATACATCTTCGAGCGTCGGCGTGATGCGCTCGACGCGCCCCGTTTTGAAGCCGCCTTCAGCCAGCGCCGAGCGAATCGCCGGAATGGCAGCCGCCGCATCAGCGGCGACGGCATGGAGGCCTTTGCCGAAGAGCGCGACTTCGTTCACCTCGGGCAATCGCTCGATCACCGCCATCGCCTCGTTGGGCCGGTCGCAATCGATCTCCAGCACCGCTTCCCGCATGTGTTCGTCTTTCAGCTCACGCGGCGTGCCCATCGCGATAATCTCGCCGCGATAAATGATGCCAAGCCGGTCACAGTATTCCGACTCCTCCATGTAGTGCGTCGTGACAAACACCGTCACGCCCTGGCCCGACAGACTGTAGATCAAGTCCCAGAACTTGCGGCGACTGTTCGGATCCACCCCGGAGGTCGGTTCATCCAGAAAGAGGATCGGCGGTTCGTGCAACACCGCGCAGCCCAGCGCGAGCCGCTGCTTCCACCCACCAGAAAGTTCGCCGGTGCGCGCGTGGCGATGATCCGTCAGCCCCGCCATCTCGAGCACCCACGCCTTGCGAGCGGCTTTCTTCGTTTTCGGCAGGCGATAAATCCCGCTATAGAAATCAATATTCTCCTCCACCGTCAGCTCGTCGTAGAGGGAAAACTTCTGACTCATGTACCCAATGCGCGTTTTGATCTTCTCGGTCTCGCGAATGATGTCAAAGCCCGCGACGTGACCCGTGCCCGCCGTCGGCGCCAGCAGTCCACACAGCATGCGAATGGTCGTGGACTTGCCTGCGCCGTTCGGTCCGAGGAAGCCGAAGATTTCGCCGCGCTGCACCGAAAACGAGATCCCGGCGACCGCCTTAAACGCGCCAAACCGCTTCTCGAGGTTCTGCACCTCGACCACCGCCTCCCGTGAAATAACCGTCCCCTCCGGCATTTTATTTGAACAGTATGTCACGTATGACGTGACACTTTAGGTTGAGGTTGGGAGAGCATGGCAGAAGTGTGTGTCACGTATTACGTGACACTGGCGTTGAGGCGGACAAAGGGTGCGTGGCGACGACGGCGACGAAAACGTCCTCGAGCGAGGGCTCGATCGGACGGAATGAAATGAACTCCAGGCCCGCGCCGGTGATCGTGTCGCGCACGCGCGTCTCCACGGTTTTTCCGTCGGGCATCGAGAGATGCACCGAGTCACCGAAGAGGCCAACAACGGCGTCCGGCAGTGCGCCGCGCAGCAATGCGGCCGCGCGTCGTGGGTTCGAGGAACGAACTTCAAACAGACCTCCCGGCATTAGCCCCTTCACCTCGGACGGCGTGCCGACGCCGAGCAGCCGGCCCTCGTGCAGGAGGGCGAGCCGGTTGCACCGCTCCGCTTCGTCGAGATACGCCGTGGAGACGAAGATCGTCACGCCTTCGCGCACGAGTTGATAGAGGATCCGCCAGAAATCGCGGCGTGAAACCGGATCGACGCCATTCGTCGGTTCATCCAGGAACAGCACCCGCGGCGTGTGGATCAACGCGCACGCCAGGCCGAGTTTCTGTTTCATGCCACCGGAGAGATTGCCCGCCTGCCGGTGCTTGAAGGGCGTGAGATGGCTGAAGCCCAGCAGCTGATCGACCTTTTCGGCTCGGCCCCGCGCCGGCACTCCGTAGATGTCGGCATAGAAGGAGATGTTCTCGCTGACGGTGAGATCTGGATACAGACCGAAGCGCTGGCTCATGTAGCCGATATCATCCTTCAGGCGATCGTCATCGCGCGAAACGTCGTGACCTGCCACCCGCGCGCCCCCAGCGGTCGGCGCCAGGATGCCGGTGAGCATCCGCATCGTCGTTGTCTTGCCGGCACCGTCGGGCCCGACCAGGCCGAAGATCTCCCCGTCCGCGACGTCAAGGTCGAGGCCGTCGACCGCGACGACGTTGCCAAACGTCCGCCGGAGCCCTGTGGTTTGGATGATCGATGGCACCGTTTGAATCCAGGATGGTAGTACCCGTTGGCGCTGAAACCTAGCGGCTGGCGCCGATGGTCGCATCGGCTGGCATCCCGGGCTTCAGTTCGTCCTGCGGATTCGCGACGTCGATCTTAACGCGGAAGACGAGTTTCACGCGCTCCTTCGGCGTCTGCACCGTTTTCGGCGTAAACTCCGCTTCGGCGGCAATGAAACTGACCGTGCCTTCGTAGTTCTTGCCCGGAAAGGAGTCGGTGTGAATCGCGACCTTCTGGCCCAGGTGAACCCGGCCGAGATCCGTTTGATTGAGATACGCCCGCACCCACATGTGCGCCGTGTCGGCCACCGTGGCCACCGGCGTGCCGGCGGCGACAAACTCGCCCGGCTCGACATTGTGTGAAAGCACCACCCCGGTGAGCGGAGAAACCAAGCGGGTGTTTTCGAGGCGGGTTTCCGCCAGTGCGACCGCCGCCCGCGCTTGGTCGGTCCGGGCCCGCGCCTGACTTATGGTTTCAGCCCGAGGACCCGCTTGCACCAGCTTGAGGCGCTCGCCGGCTTCAGCCGCGCGCGCCTCGGCCACGCTGACCTGCGCCTGCGCCGACTCGAAGTCGCGATCCGAAATGACGTCCTTGCCGCGCAAGTCACGGGACCGGGCAAACTCCAATCGCGCCCGTTCCCGCTCCGCCTCGGCGCTCCGGAGGGTGGCTTCCGCCGCGGCAATTTCCTGCGGCCGTGATCCGGCCTCGAGCTCCGCCAGCATCGCTTCGCTGGCCGCAAGTTCGGCGCGCCGCAACGCGAGTTCCTCTTTCTGCTCGGCGTCATCCAGACGTGCAATCAGCTGGCCGGCCGCGACCCGATCGCCCTCGGAGACGAGCCGCTCGGCCACGCGCCCGGGCATCTTGAAACCGAGCTGGGCGTCAGTCACCTCGATGTTTCCCGAGAGGACCACGTCACCGGATTGCGCGCGGTTGTGACGCGAACATCCGCCGAGCCACAGGATGGAGAAGGCAACAACTATGGTCGCGACGCGCGACGCGGGTTTAGGAAGCGAGATGTTTTTCATAATCTTTTCGGCCGGCCGGAGTGAGGAGTCCGCTGAAGAAGAGGTTGAGCGCGCGTTCGAGCGTTTGCCGTGGCGTGAGCTGCATGCGATCCAACGTGGCGGGCTGAACCAGGCCGCGGATCGCGTGCAGCCAAAATTCAGTGGCAAACGCGGGATCGATGTCTGAACGGACTTTCCCTTCCGCAATTCCCTCGTGGATCAACCGTCCGAAAACATACGGAATGTTTTTTTGCCGGAGCGCTTCGATTTTTTGGTAAATGGCCGGGGCGAACCGCTGCAGGTCGCGCAACATCGTTGGACTGGTGCGGGCAAGCGTCGACCCAACAATCTCGATGACGCTGCCCAGCCGTTGCGGAAAGGTGAGCTTGGGAGCTGAGAGCACCTCGTCCATGCGAGAACGTAGCGATTTGCTGACGTCATCGATAATGCGTTCGATCAGCACGTCCTTGCCCGCGAAGTGCACGTAGAGCGTCTTCTTGCTCATCCCGAGTTCGTGCGCAAGGACGTCCATGGTGAGGGCGCTGTACCCATGCTCAAAAAGGTGCTGATGAGCCGCGCTCATGATGCGGGCAGCAACCGGGTCCTCGGCGGAAAAAAGTGCGTCAGGGAGGTCAGTCATCGGAATCTAAGGAAACCACTAAAGTATTATTAGTTTCCACGGCAAGATAAAACTTCGCAAACGTCGCGTCCCAATTCCCAAAAAAGAACGCTCGGGGGATTGAAAGCGGACGGTGCGCCTGTCTCGCTTGGTCCCATGTCTGCGCCCGCCAGCATCAGATCCGAAATCTCCACGCTTCTCGCCCGAAAGGACTACCCTGCGCTGAAGCAGAGGCTCCTGCCGTGGCACCCGGCCGATCTTGCCCCCATGATCGCGGATCTTCCGGTCGAGGAGCTGGCCGCGCTGTTCCGGGTGAGCTCACGCGAGCTCGCGGCAACGACGTTTACGTACATCCCGTTGGAGGCGCAGAAGAAACTTCTGAAATTGCTCACCCAGGAGCAATCCGCCGCACTGCTCAACGCGCTGCCGCCGGACGATCGCACCGCATTTCTCAACGACCTTCCGCTCGACGTGGCGATGCAACTGCTGTCGATGCTCTCGCCCGACGAGCGACAGGTGGCGCAAGCGTTACTCGCGTATCCAGAACACAGTGTCGGACGGATGATGACGCTCGACTATGTCGCGGTTCAGCCCGAATGGACGGTGCGACAGGCACTCGATTACATCCGCGAGCACGGTTATGACCGTGAAACCCTCAACGTCGTGTTCGCCGTCGATGCCAACGGGCACCTGTTGGATGACATCCGCGTCCGTCGGTTTCTCGTTTCACCGCTCGATCGTCCGGTTCAGGAATTACTCGACGGTAATTTTGCGGCGTTGCTGCCGACCGATGATCGCGAAAAAGCGCTGGAGCTGTTTCAAAAATACGATCGGGTCGCGCTGCCTGTAACGGACGAAAGTCGAAAGCTCATCGGGATCGTGACGGTCGATGATAAGCTCGACGTCGCTGCCGAAGAGGCGACCGAAGACATCCAGAAATTGGGCGGTACGGAAGCGCTCGACGAACCTTACACAACGATTGCGCTTTCACGCATGGTGAAAAAACGCGCCAGCTGGCTGGTGGTGTTGTTCCTCGGAGAAATGCTGACGGCGACCGCCATGAGTTTCTTCGAGGATGAAATCGCGAAAGCGGTGGTACTCGCGCTCTTCGTGCCGCTGGTGATCAGCTCGGGCGGCAACGCCGGCTCGCAAGCCGCCACACTCGTGATTCGCGCCCTTGCGCTCGGTGAGTTCAAACTTCGCGACTGGTGGCGGGTGATGCGTCGGGAGTTTGTCGTCGGTGCTGCACTGGGAGGCATTCTGGGCGCGATTGGCTTTCTTCGGATTGCGATCTGGTCCGAGTTTTCTCACATCTACGGACCGCACTGGCCGCTGGTGGCGACGACCGTCGGCCTCGCGCTGGTGGGCATCGTACTGTGGGGTTCGCTGGTCGGCTCGATGCTGCCGCTCGTCCTGAAGCGACTGGGTTTCGATCCCGCGACTTCAAGCGCACCGTTTGTCGCCACGCTGGTGGACGTCACCGGACTCATCATCTATTTCAGCGTCGCGTTCATTCTCCTCCGGGGCAGCTTGCTGTAAAATGGCACGTCTCTTGACGACCTCACGATCCACTTGTTTAGTCCCGGAATGTTTTGGTCGTTCCGTTCCTTTCGACTGACCGTCACTCCGCTGCTCGCAGTGGTGTTGGCCGATCTAGCGCACGCTGCAGATTCCTCAGCCTCCGGTTCACCCTTCCTTCCGCCGGCTTCGCAGAAAGCTGCGGCACCCACAGCGGATGCGACACTGGAATTGCGCGGGATCATCGCCGAAGGCGACAGCACCATGTTCAGCATCTATGATGCCGCGCACCACATCAGTTTTTGGACGCGGCAGAACGAAAAGGGCCACCCGTTTGTCGTTCGCACGTACGATCCTCAACGCGACGCCGTCACGGTTGAATACCAGGGCCGTACGCTGAACCTGACGCTGCGCACGGCGAAGGTAACGTCGGCTCCAGTCACACGCCAAGTCGTTGCCTCGTCCCCGCGCCCAGCGGGGCTCCAGCCGATCGGCGGACCGGTCGTGCTCAACCCGACACCGGCTGACGAACAACGACGCCTCGAGGCGATTGCTTCAGAGGTCAATCGTCGCCGGATGATCCGCCAGCAAGCCTTACAGGCGAATCGGCAAGCCGCCGGCCAATATAATCCTTATCCTGGGCAACCGCCGCAACCGATGCCGAACCGGACGAGATAGTGCGGTCATACGACGGCAACGGAGTTGCCGGGATAGATTTGCGGAAGTTTTTTTGTAATCCGGCGCGTCGGCGTTCACGTTGAGCATGCGTATGCCTGCCACTGAACCGCTCGCCCAGTCCACTGGATTAACAAGTCGGGATGTTGTTCGACGGTTATTTGCGCTGACGTGGCAATATCGCCGCGGCTGTTTGAAGGTTTTGGGCGTGCAGCTCGTGCTGCTCACCATGGGCATTGTCGGCCTGAGCTTCACGGGCGTGGGCATCGATTACATCCGCCACAAAGTCATTGGCGTTCCGCTGTCGCCCAACCCGCTCCACCTCGCGCTTCCGGATCAATGGCCGTGGCAAAAGGTGCTCGGTCTGCTGGCCGGCTTGATTCTCACGCTCGCGATCGCGCGCGCCTTTCTCAACTACGTCTACTTCGTTTCCGTCAACAAACTGGTCCAGCAGCAACTCGTCGTGGATTTGCGCGGTCTCGTGTACGACCGGCTGCAGCGGCTGAGCTTTCGCTTCTTCGACGCCAACACCACCGGGTCGATCATCACTCGCGTAACCAGCGATGTGCAGGCGGTGCGGATGTTCGTCGATCAGGTGCTGATCCAAAGCGTGATCATGGTGATCTCGCTCACCGTGTACGTGCTCTATATGGCGAGCCTCAGCCCGCCGCTCACGGCCGCCTGCCTCGCGACGACGCCGTTGCTCTGGCTGTTGTCTGCATGGTTTTCCAAAAAAATCCAGCCGGCCTATGCTCGCAACCGCACGCTGGTGGAAAAAATGGTGCAGACGCTCGCTGAGAGCATTCAAGGCATCGCAGTCACAAAAGGCTTCGGTCGTGAGAACGAGGATCGCGCGCGTTTCAACGCGGCAAATCAGGCGTGTTATGACCAACAGCGCGGGATATTCTGGCGGGTGAGTCTGTTCTCGCCGGCGATGGGTTTTCTCACGCGCATCAACATGATGATCCTGATCGGCTATGGCGGCTGGCTTGTGGTACACGATCAACTCCCGCTCGGCGCCGGCCTCGTCGTGTTCGCCGGCCTGCTCGAACAGTTTTCCGGACAGGTGAACAATATCGCCACGATCGTGAACAGCGTGCAGCAATCGTTGATTGGCGCCCGCCGCGTATTCGAAATTCTGGATGCCCCCATCGAGGTGCAAAACGCCGTCGACGCGATCCGGCGACGTCGTCTCGAAGGCGCGGTTCGGTTTGACCATGTCTCCTTCACCTACCGGCCCATCGGCGTGCCGGACGATTTGCGCGAGGCGCAGCCGGTGCTGCGCGACATCCGCGTGGACGTGAAACCAGGCCAATGCGTGGCGATTCTCGGTGCCACGGGCGCGGGGAAGAGCGTACTAATGAGCTTGATACCTCGGTTCTATGATCCGAGCTCCGGCACCGTTTCGATCGACGGCATCGATCTGCGCCGGCTGCACCTCGATGACCTCCGCCGCAATATCGGCCTGGTGTTTCAGGAAAGTTTTTTGTTCTCGAACACGATCGCGGCGAACATCGCTTTCGGTCATCCTGAAGCAACCGCCGCCCAGATTGAAAAAGCTGCACGGATCGCCGCGGCGCATGAGTTCATCACGGCACTGCCGAAGGGTTACGATACGATTCTCGGCGAGAGTGGCAGCAGCCTTTCGGGTGGACAAAGGCAACGTCTCGCAATTGCCCGAGCGGTGCTGCTGGAGCCTGCCATTCTCCTCTTGGACGATCCCACAGCCGCGATCGATAGTTCAACCGAGCACGAAATTTTCGAGGCGCTCGATCGCGCGATCGCGGGACGCACCACGTTCATTGTCGCCCACCGGCTGAGCACGTTGCGGCGCGCCGATTTTATTATCGTGATGGATGACGGTCGAATCGTGCAGCGCGGCACTCATGCGGAGCTCATGCAGCAACCCGGTCCGTATCTCCGGGTCGCACGGCTGCAATTGGTCGACAGTCGCGATCTGGACCAACTCGCGGTGAAGGAGGTTACACCGTGAAAACGTTTCCCGTTGAACCGAAGAATCTGCTCGTGGTGCCCCGTTTGCGCGACGAGGAAGACGACGAACTGCTCAAGCCGCTCGAATGGGGCCTCATGCGCCGGCTCTTCAGCTACACCCGAGCCGTCGCCGGAAAGCGCAACTGGCTGATTGTTCTCACCGTGATCCGGTCGGCGCAATTGCCCGCGTTCAGCTGGTTGATGGCGGAGATCATCACGGGGCCCATCACGCGGCGTGACATTGCTGGAGTCGCGCTCGGGATTGCGGCGTACGCGGTGCTGGCCGTTACGACCGACGGCATTTTTCATTTCCGCCAGCGCTTCGCTCTCGAGATTGGCGAATCCGTGGTGAACCAGCTGCGGGCGCAGATTTTCGAACGCGTCCAACGACAGCCGATGAGTTTTTTCCAACGCGTAAAGCTCGGCCGGATCATCAGCCGGGTAACCAGCGACGTCGAAGCCCTGCGCATCGGCATTCAAGACGTGCTCTTTGTCTGCGTCATCCAATTTGGGAGCATGATTTTTGCCGCCATTGTGATGGCGTGGAAGGATTGGAAAATGTTCCTCGTGGTCGCAGCCATGGCGCCCGTGCTCTGGCTGCTCAACAATCATTTCCGGACTCAGCTCAGTAAACACACTCGATCCGCGAGCGAAAGTTTCAGCCGTGTGACCGCTACGCTGGCCGAGTCCGTCGGCGGGATGCGCGTCACCCAAGGCTTCGTTCGGCAGGAAACAAATCTAGGCTTGTTCCGCAGCCTGCTGGCGGACCACGCGCGATACAATATCGCGCTCGCCAGGACGTCGGCGATTCTCACGCCGCTGCTGGAACTGAATAGCCAGTTCTTCATCGCCATCCTGCTGCTGCTGGGAGGATGGCGGGTGTTTGAAGGCGATCTGACCATCGGCGGGCTGATCACGTTTTTCCTCCTGGCGAACCAATTTTTCTCCCCGATCGCGTCCATCGGAACTCAATACAACCAGGCACTCGTCGCCATGGCGGGAGCAGAGCGGGTCTTTCGGTTGATCGACGCCAAACCCGATTGGGAAGACGCCGCGGAGGCCAAGGATCTGCCGGACCCGCGACGCACAAGCGCCGCGGTTTCGAAATCCGAGTTCGGAGTTCCGAGTTCCGAGTTCCGGATTCCAAACGCAGAAGCCAAACTAGCCCGTAGCCAGGAACCCGAGACCCGATATGGCGTACGGGCGGGGAATTCCGACTTTTCAACGCCGAACCCGGAACTCGGAACCCAGAACTCCGAACTTGCAGCCCGGCCCCACATCGCCGCGTCCGCGCCGTCCGGGATGCGCGTTGAGTTCCGTAGCGTGAATTTTGGATACGATCCGGCGCGGCTCGTGTTGCACGACGTCAGTTTTGTTGCGGAGCCCGGCCAGACGATTGCACTCGTCGGACACACCGGCAGCGGCAAGAGCTCCATCATCAACCTCGTCTCGAAATTTTACCTGCCGACCGGCGGTGAGTTGCTGATCGATGATCGGGAAATTCGCACGCTGACCAGTCACTCGCTCCATCGGCAGACCGGGATGGTGCAGCAACAAAACTTCCTCTTCAGCGGCACCGTGCTCGAGAATATCCGTCTCGCGCGGCCCGACGCGGACGACGCAGGGGTTCGCGCGGCAGCTGAGCAGCTGGACTGTCTCGACATTTTGGATGCTCTGCCCAACGGACTCTTGACCGAAGTAGGCGAACGCGGTTCGGCCTTGTCCGTCGGCCAGCGCCAGCTGATTTGCTTCACCCGCGCGCTGCTGGCCGATCCGCGAATGGTCATTCTCGATGAGGCGACAAGTTCGATCGACGCCCTCACCGAAGCACGGCTGCAGAAAGCGCTCGTCTCACTGTTGCGCGGCCGGACGAACTTCATTGTGGCCCATCGCTTGAGCACCATCCGGCACGCGGATCTTGTTCTGGTGCTCGATGAAGGACGTATCATAGAACGCGGTACGCACGCCACCTTGCTGGCCCGGAAGGGCCGGTACGCCGCGCTTTACGAACAATTCGTTCAGTTGGAAGACCAAATTTGAGAGGAGCCGCCCTCTAGAAAATTGAAGATTCTCCTATGCAAACGGCCGGTTTTCGCTCTAGAAGAGCGTTGCTTTCGAGGGAAAGCATCTACAACCCAAAATCATTATGGCTAAAAAATCAGCTCGCAAACCGAACGCCGCATTCATGAAACCGGTTACGCCCGACGCCACGCTCGCCGCGGTCGTTGGTGCAAATCCGCTTCCTCGCACGGAGCTCACCAAAAAGCTCTGGGCCTACATCAAGAAGAACAGCCTCCAAGACAAGAAGGTGAAGACCCAGATCAATGCTGACGACAAGCTGAAGGCTGTGTTCGGCGGCAAGAAGTCCGTGTCGATGTTCGAGATGACCAAGCTCGTCTCGGGCCACGTTTCCTGAGGACCGTCTCTTCGGTTTAATTTCGACCGCCGCGCATTCGCGCGGCGGTTTTTTGCTTTGAGGGGATTTCCCCCGGACGGCACGGGCCGCCTTCAAGGTTGCGCAATGAAGCGACGCTGGATTCATTCCGTCCATCGCTTCCTTTCGCGCTTCCAGTCGCGCCATGCTGCATTTCTTCATACGCCGGTCGTCCCTCGCCTTCTCTGCCGCAGTCATTTTCGTCGCGGGAAGCGTCGCCGGTTATTGGCGGTTTAGGCAGACACGCGTCGAGCTTCTGGCTGAGCTGGCGACCAACGCCGAGCGGTGCACCGTGGCGTTTGATTCCGCTGAGCTAAACCGGCTCAGCGGCACGCGGACGGATCTCAATTCTCCGATCTACGCCGCGGTCAAAGATCGGCTAATGCGATTGCGCGCCGTGGAGCCGAGCGTGCGTTTCGTTTATATTTTTCGGCGCCTGCCCGACGCCAGCACGGTCAGCTTCCTTGCCGATTCCGAACCGCCGTCTTCCAAAGATATTTCCCTCCCCGGCGATGAGTACCCGGAGGCCGCGACATCGCCGGGGCTGCAGGCAATTCTGGCGACCGGCAAGCCCTCGACCGAAGGACCGTTGAGCGACGAATTCGGCACGTGGGTCACAGGTTACGCGCTCGTCGGATCGCCCTCGGCAGGAGAACCACAGTCCATTCTCGGTTTGGATATCGAAGCCTATCATTGGTACCAAGTCTTATGGAGTGCTTCGCTCGGAACTGCCGGATACGTTTGGATGCTGCTGCTGTTGCCACTCGCGTCCCTCGTCTCGACGCAACGCCAGCGGCAACATCGGGCAGCCTTGCGCAACCTGACCGAAGCGATGGAGCAGGGACATTCCGCTGTGATGATCGTGGATCTCGATCGTCGAATCGAATACGCGAATGCGGAGTTCTGCCGCCAGCTCGGTTACTCGCGGCGCGAATTGATTGGACGCCCATGGCGGGAGTTTCAGGGTTTCGATGCGCCGCCTGACAAGCTCGCGGAACTCGTCACAACCGTACGCGCCGGCCGGTCGTGGGCCGGCGAGTGGCTGCTGCGGCGCAAAGATGGCACCCACCTTCCCGTCCGCGGCGGCGTCACGCCCGTGAAAAATCGCGGTGGACACATTCGCAGTTTCGTAGCCGTTTTTGAAGACATGACCGAGGTCAGGAAGACCGAAGCGTTCCTGCGTGAGGCGAAGGAACGCGCGGAAGCCGGCGATCGCGCAAAAGGTCAGTTCCTCGCCACCATGAGCCACGAGGTGCGGACTCCGCTGAACGGCATCGTCGGGTTTGCCAGCCTGCTTCTCGAAACCAAGCTGTCGCAGGAGCAACAGGAATACGTCGAAACCATCCGTACCAGTAGCGAAACGCTCATTCAACTGACCGGGGATATTCTCGATTACGCGCGCATTGAATCGGGGAGAATGAAACTCGATCCCCAGCCGAGTGACGCCCGTGAGTGCGTGGAAAACGCGCTCGATCTCGTGGCAGCTGCGGCCGTTCATAAAAATATCGAGTTGCTGCACTGGGTCGATGTCAGCGTCCCCGACGCGATCGTGGTGGATATCAGCCGGCTCCGTCAGGTGCTCGTCAATCTCGTCAACAACGCCGTCAAATTCACGTCCGACGGCGAGGTCGAGGTCAAAGTCCGCGCACTCTCTCGCCAAGAATTCGACGAGCTCGGAACTCCCAAGTGCGTGCTGGAATTCTCGGTACGCGACACCGGCATCGGCATTGCAGCGGAGCACCATGCCAGAATATTTCGCGCGTTCAGCCAAGTTGACGAGTCAACCACCCGGCGCTTTGGCGGCACCGGCCTTGGTCTGGCGATCTGCAAGAATTTGGTCGAACTCATGGACGGCAGCATCGGCTTTGAAAGCGTGCCCGACCGCGGTTCGACGTTTACCTTCACGATTCGCGTGCCGTGGCAGATAGAACGAAATGTGCCACTGGTTCCGCCGCTGCGTGGCCGTCGACTGGCCTTCGTGGTTGCTCGGAACGGACTCAAAGCGGAGCTCTTCCGGCTCGCTGCACTATGGGGCGCGGATGCGGTGGACGCAGAGATGAACACGCTCGGCAGCATCGACTACGATCTGGCCGTGGTCGACGTCACCTCTGAGCTCGCGATCGAGCTCAATACGCTGCGCGAGCCACGCGCTGAATTTGCGGTGGAAAAAATGATCGGGTTGGTGCCCATCACCCTCACGGGAGAACTCCGCAACATGCTGCGTCGCCACTTCCGGCTCGTGGTCAACAAGCCGCTTCACCACGACATGCTCCTGCGGATGTTGACTGCGCCCGGCAGCAAACCGACACCGACGGCGATGGTGGAGTCGAATGCAGAACGCTTTGATCTCTGCATCCTGATCGTCGAGGACAACCCGGTGAACCAACGACTCATCCAACAGCTCGTCGACAAGCTGGGCTGTACCTGGATCTCGGTCGCAAACGGCCGCGCGGCCGTCGAGGAGCTTCGGCGGACGGCGCCCGATGTGGTTCTAATGGACTTGCACATGCCTGAACTGGACGGCCTCGGTGCGACGATGAAAATCCGCGCGGGCGAATCCGGTGAGGCGATACGCGACGTGTGGATCGTCGCGCTAACGGCCGACGCGCGCGAAGAACAGCGCGCTCACACGCTCGCCGCCGGCGTGAACGATTACATAACGAAACCGGTGCAGTTGCCGGAATTGACCGCGGTGTTGCGTCGTTTCGTCCAAACGCGCCGGAGCGGCTAGTTCGCACTTGGCCAAGGTCTTTTGTTTTGGCGTCGTAATTTGTAGGCCGCCAGCTTGCTTGCTGGCGCGATTGGAGCCGAGGCCGAATGGCAATTCGCTTGGCGGAGTGAAACCAACGCTGCAGCCTGCGCGTTC